>JAZRWT010000250.1:0-7118 GCA_045599845.1 Candidatus Egerieisoma sp.
GCAGGAGTATGTGGAGGAAGGCAACAAAAAATACAAACAGAGACTCGAGGACAGAGAGAAGGCTTTGCTTGAAAGACTTGCAAGAAAACATAACGTCACGCTTTTGCCTGCCTCTGCGTAAAAGTAGTTCATTAGAATGAATGAAACTCTGTCATAAAGAAATAGGCAAAAACTGTGCCAAAAACCTCTTTGATCAATTATTGCTTTGGCAAAGCCATATTGATGGAGGCGCAGGAGTCGGTGACTTTGAGTTGCACCTGTGCTCCTTCTACAAGAGGCATGTTAAGCTGTCCATGGCCACCATGAAAGCCAAAACATACAGGGATGCCCAAATCCTTCAAACGACTGTGGAGCATACCATAAATTCCACCCTCGAAGCCAATTTCATGGTGGCAGTTGGTGAAATCCCCTACGATTACGCCTTTCAATCGTTTACCGTGATGGAGAAGAATTGCGTTCAGATACCTATCTGCTGTGTACATTGCCTCCCTCACTTCTTCAAGGAAAAGAATGCAGTCGCGGTCTTTGAAACAGTCGTATTCAGTACCAAGGAGAGGTGCGATATTACTCAGGTTTCCGCCAACGAGCATTCCGCTGGCCTCACCGGGAATATTCAAGGAATCCGCCGGCAGCTCGTATTGCGGAAAATTACCTTTCAAGGCCTCCAATACGGCAACATTGCCTTCGTCCCCCATTCCTTTCAGCGCAAAGTCCGAGCACATGTTGCCGTGCATGCTCATGACACCCGACCTGACCGACGCCAGATGAAGGATTGTTATATCGCTGTACCCCACAAGCCATTTCGGATGTTTGCGGAATGCTTCCACCAGCTCTTTGGAAAGAAGGTGGATTGAACCGTAACCGCCTCTGATGCAGATAATTCCTTTTATCTGCTCATCATTCAGAGCCCACAAAAGATCTGCCTGGCGCTCTTCCTTTGTACCCGCATAATTGTAAAGACTGTCAACGCCCGGATAGCGCTTGAGGGCATTCTTTCCCAGAACCGGTTCAAACCCATATTCCTTGAGCCGCTGACAACCAAGCATTACAAGCGAATCATCCAGGTTGAAGCCAGGGGCTATGACCGCCACCTTGTCTCCTTTCTGAAGTGGAGCCGGCATAATCGGATTTGAGATTTTTCCTTTACACCCCGATAGTATAAGCAGCATTACAGCTGAGACGATGCAGATTGAAAGCTTTCTCATATATTTTCAATTATGTTTACGTTTGGATATTTCGCGAAGTTGCATTGTGTTGTACACATTGTGCCAGATGGAGTAGAAGCCGCCGGCAAGGGAGGTGACCGGGTTCAGGAAGGTGTAGCCCATCCAGATGCCGAAAACGGTATTCTTCTGTCCGAGTGCCTGGCCTGCAGTTATTCTGTTGTTGCAGGCAGCGGCGGTTTTTCTATCGTAGTAAGCACCTATAAGTTTGCCCGAACCGAACTGAATCACACTGCTGAGCAGCGATGCAACCGCTATTTCCAGAAGGTCCCAGACACTGCCATCGTGGTGGAAAATTGCTCTTGTACTCATAAGGATTGCAAGCAGGAGGGCAACCGCCCATACATAGAAGGAAAGGTTGGTATAATGCGAGAGCTTGCTGTGCAGTTCCGGAAGCAGGTAACGTATCAGCCATGCCGAAAGTGCGGGCAGGATAAGCAGCGGGAAAACCTTTGCCAGAATTCTGCTGAAGGCCGTGAAGAAGTTCATTCCTTCGGTATGCTGGATAAGCGGTACGAACAATGGTACCAGGATGGCCGTGAGAAGGTTTATGAGTATGGTATAAGTGAGCACGCCCGACATGCTGCCTCCAAGTTTGCTGGTGACAACGGCACAGGCTGTGGCAGTGGGGCAGATCATGCATAACATGAAACTTTCCCACCCCAAACGGAGAGGGAGAGCCGGGAACAGGACTATCAGCAGTGAAACAAGAACGAAACTGCCTCCCTGAATGAGCAGAAGCCACAACTGCCACCTGTGGGGCCTTAGTTCATGAGGCTCGATGCGGCAGAATGTGAGGAACAGCATTGCAAAGATTAGCACAGGCTGTATGTTCCTGCAAAGTCCCAGAAGGAACGGGCCTGCTGGATGAAGCAGGGTAACATAGTGGAATATGATGTAGAGGGATGCTCCGCACACTATTCCGATTACCAGCATCCACTCCTTGAGAAACTTAATGAGATTTGCCATACCGTATAAATTCTGCGGCTGCAAAGGTATTAAGATTTTGATAATAGTAGAGTTTGTTTGAACATAAAGAATTTATGTATATCTTTGTAAAACTAACATTATAATGTTAGATATTTAACTATGATGGATTTATACCACGGTTCACAGAATATTATTCAGAAGCCGTCATTTGGCGCGGGCAACCCCAGGAACGATTATGGGCTGGGATTTTATTGCACAAAGGAGATTGAATTGGCCAAGGAATGGGCATGCCCGACAAGGAATGACGGATTTGCAAACATGTATTCGTTTGATATTGAAGGGTTGAACGTTCTTGACTTGTCCGCCGGTGGCTGCAATGTTCTGAATTGGCTGGCGATTCTGCTTGAGAACCGTATATTCGACATAGCAACACCCATAGCAAGGGATGCCCGGGATTTCATTATTTCACGATTTCTTCCCGAATATAAGACGAAGGACGTAATAATCGGCTACGGGGCGGATGATTCCTATTTCTCCTTTGCCAAGGCCTTTATAAACAACGCCATTCCGCTTTCTTCGTTGGAGAAGGCAATGAAACTCGGGAAACTTGGAATACAAACCTGCATCAGGAGCGAGAGAGCTTTTGCACGGCTTGAGTTCAAGGAAGCAATAGCTGCTAATGGTGATGAATATTATATTAGAAGAAATACCCGGGACCGCAAGGCCAGGGAGGATTATCTGAGATTGCTTGAAGAGGTGAATATCAAGGATGCAGTTTATATTCTGGATATTATAAGGCAGGATTGGAAGAAAGACGATGAACGCTTATAATAAGATATATTTGGATGATGCCATGCAAACGGCCGGCGCCATGATGGACTGCGCCGTGAATATCCTTGGCTGCACTGCGGATGAATTCTGTTCAAGATTCCTGTCAAGCGGCATTGCCGACCGTTTCTCCATAGGTGATGTAAGCTGCATAGCAGGAAAATCCGGAGTGGAGCTTGCCATTGAAGTGTTCAGACGGACAGGTAAGGACATTGTTGATTGCAATAGCACAATATCCATATCATCTCCTGAATATTGGGCGGGATGGACGCTGGCATATTATCAGTGGAAATCCGGTCTTTCGTTCAAGCAGCTTTCTAGAATGGGACTCAGCATGAACAGTGTAGTAGCAATGTTCAATCCACTGCACGAGGCAGATCTCTCGGTATTCTGCGCAAAGGCTGACGAAATTGTCAGAACTAATTCAGAATTGCTACCGCATTGGATAAAGCGATTGAGGAAACTCAACGGCATTACGCAGGAGGAACTTTCTGAATTCACCGGCGTGCCGCTCCGGCTGATCCGGGCATACGAACAAAGAACGATAGATACATCAAACGCCGAAAGCCGCACCATAAGCAATCTTAAGCGAGGATTGCTGGCGGTATAGGTCTGAAATATACATTCAAACCATGAGCAGGAAAATTACAGGAATAGGAGAAACAATCCTGGATATTGTTTTCAAGGGCGACAAACCGGTGGCTGCTGTTCCGGGCGGCTCAACATTCAATGCCATCATTTCACTCGGAAGGACCGCCAGGCGTGATTTCAAGGACGTTGCGGTAAGTATGGTCACAGATATAGGTGATGACCATGTTGCGGACATTGTGACATCCTTCATGGAATCCAACGGTGTTGACACTCAAAATGTTACACGTTACAAGAATGCAAGGACCAACATTTCCCTGGCCTTTCTAGACAGCAACAGCAACGCACAGTACAAGTTTTACAAGGACCGCTTCGATTCTTCGCAGCGTGAGGAAAAACTGGCGAGCAACAAATTTGAAAAGGATGACCTCGTGCTCTTCGGATCATACTTTGTAATAAATCCGGAGCTGCGCAGCTTTGTAGCACCGCTCCTGAAAAGGGCCCATGAAGCCGGCGCAATCCTGTGTTACGATGTGAACATACGCAAAAACCATCTGGACCAGATGCCCGGGATATACGGCAATATTGTTGAAAACTGCCGTGTAAGCGATATTGTCCGCAGCTCAAGCGAAGATTTTGAAATGCTCCTGGGCATCAAGGACCCGGAGGAAATCTATCAGAAGTACATAAAAGCGCTCTGCCCGATTTTCATCTGCACCTGCGGCCCTGATCCCATACACATTTTCACTCCCGACAGACACATTACCATTCCTGTGCCCCGAATCAAGCCCGTTTCCACAATAGGCGCCGGTGACAATTTCAACGCCGGCCTGCTATATTCATTGCTCGCAAAAGACCTGCGCAAGGCCGATCTGGCAACTCTTTCTTCAGAACAACTGACAGACATAGCTGCCATAGCCGACAGCTTCTCGATTGAGGTCTGCTGCAGCATGGACAACTATGTAGGAAAGAATTTCAGAGCTATTCCTGGCTGCCTCCGCCGCCAAGGGCCTGATACAGCCTGGTAACTGTCTGAAGCAGACCGGCCTTGTTGGCAATCTGGTTCACCTGAGCGGCCAGCAATGTATTCTGTGCGGTGAGCACCTCGAGATAGGTGGTTGTACCATATTTCATGAGATATTCGGTACTCTCACGTGCACGTGAAAGTGACTCCACCTCCTTCTCGAAACTCTTGATATTCTCAAGCTGTGTCTGGAAATCAACTATCAGGGAATTCACCTCACTGCCGGCATTGAGCACTGTCTGCTCCAGCATGAGCCTTGCCTGTGTCTGCCTGCTTGAGGCAATCTCGTTGGCCGCCCTTATTTTTCCAGAATCGAACAGACTTGCAACCAGGGTTCCGGCCGCCGCCGCTATGAACTTAGATGGTGAATCAAAGACTCCTTCCTTCTCGTTTTTCCAGCCGGCTGTTCCTCCAAGAATAATATTAGGGAAGAAATCGCTTCTGGAAGCATGAAGGTTGTAGTATGCCGCCTCAAGTCCGCGTTCAGCCGCCCTTACATCCGGCCTTGAAAGCAGAACGTTTGCAGGAACGCCCAGGCTGAATGTTTCCGGAATGCTCTGCTCGTTGAGCTTACCGCGTTCTATATTGTCTGGTGCTGACCCGATAAGGACACATAGCTGGTTGCGCACTTTGTTCTGCTCAGCCTCGAGATTCTTGACCTGGGTGCAGATATCAAAGTAGTTGGCCTCAAGCTGTGCAGCACCGGCCTCGGTTGTAATGCCGGCCTCCTTGAGATAATAGACAACCTCAACGGTCTTTGACCAGTTTTCCTTTGACTGATTCACAACCTCCAGCTGTGCATCCAGCATGAGAAGTGCATAGTAGCAGTTAGCCACCTGTGCTATGAGCGAAGCCCTGCAGGCCTGCTCCATGTCCTCCATCTGCTGTTTGCTTGCATTGGCCGCCCACTTGCGGTTGGAAATCTGTCCGAAGAAATCCAACTGCCAGGTAGCGTACAGGTTTGTGTTGTAGTCCCATTTTCCGCCTGCAGTCCAGGTTACCGAAGGTGTGCTTGCTGAGCCTAGCACAAGGCTTGGCAGATACGCAAGTCTGGCGCTCTTGAGCGCAGCTTCCGACTGCACTACATTCTCGTGCGCAACAAGCAGGTCCTTGTTGTTTGCCAGCGCAGTTTCAATGAGTGACTGGAGTTTTGCATCGGTGAAGACATTCCTCCATGAAAAGGCTCCCATTGAAACATTCATGGTATCAGCCTTGCTGCTTCCGTCCATATACCGTGCAGCTTCCTGACCGAAGGCATTGTCCGGCACCTCGGTTTGAGAATCGTACTTGCCCCAGATTCCGCAGGATGCAAGCATTATTGCCATTACGGCTGCATATATCAGTTTTTTCATATTAATTCAGATTTTGACAGGTATTTCCTTCATTCAAAGGGGCAACTGGGTTTACTTCACTATCGCCAGTGGAAGAACCATCCCTGCCGGCTGAGAACTTGTCCTGAAGGTTCTGGAAGAAGATATAAAGTACCGGCACGAAGAGGAGAAGGCCCACCACTCCGAATGTCATACCTACAACGGTGCCAAGGCCAAGGGCGCGGCTTCCGTTTGCACCTACGCCAGTTGCGACAACAAGCGGGAGAAGACCGAACACCATTGTTCCGGCTGTCATAAGGATAGGACGCAGACGGGCAGCGGCTGCCGCAATTGCGGAGTCAACTATGCTCATTCCGGCTTCGTGTTTCTGAACTGCGAACTCCGTGATGAGGATACCTGTCTTTGAAATAAGTCCAATGAGCATGATCACACCTGTCTGCAGATAAATGTTGTTCTCAAGTCCCAGCAGATATGACGCCAGATATGATGCCATGAGCCCTACAGGAACCGTGAGCAATATTGAGAACGGTATTATGAAGCTTTCATAAAGCGCAGCAAGAAGCAGATAAATGATGAACACGCAAAGTCCGAGAATCATAAGCAGCTGGTCCTTTCCGCTCTGTTCACGTGCCATACCGGCAAAGTCCACTCCGTACTGGCTTGGAAGAACTTCCTGTGCGGTCTTCTTGATTGCGTTTATGGCCTCGCCGGAGCTGTGCCCTGCTGCAGGTGAAACGCTCACATTTATGGCATTGAACTGGTTGAAGCGCCTCATGGCCTCGCATCCGTAGATTCTGGTAAGATTCACGAAGTTTGAAAGCGGTGCCATCTTGCCTTCTGGCAATCTCACATACATGTTGGAGAGGGAATTCTCGTCGGCCCTTTCGTTAGGATTGGCCTGTACCATTACCTTGAAGATCTTGTTGTACAGGTTTATGTCCGAAATGTATGCACCTCCGAAATATGTGGAGAGCACACTGAGCACCTCTGCCGGTGTAGTACCGGCGCTCATGCAGGACGGTACATCAACCGTTACCCGCCACTGAGGGAAGTTAAGGTTGTATGCTGTCATTGCACCTCCGGCAATTTCAGGACATTCATTGAGCTTTGCAACGAATTCGTTCATTGCCTCGAAATGTTCGGTAAGATCACCGCCCATCTTGTCCTGAACCTGAAGGTCAATGGCGTTGCTTG
>JAZRWT010000251.1:0-2938 GCA_045599845.1 Candidatus Egerieisoma sp.
GCAATCACTATCTCAAGGAAGATAGGTTTCATTCCAAGAGCAACCTCGGCTGTAAGTTCACGGTTAACGCCAACAATTCCACCGTAGATACTTACCTTGTCGGCCTCGAATGCTGCCTGCCATGCCTGCTCGATTGTTGGAGCAACTGCCGCACCGCAAGGGTTCATGTGCTTGAGGGCAACGCAGAAAGGCTCGTCAAAGTCCCTGAGGATTGAGAGCGCTGCATTTGCATCCTGAATATTGTTGTATGAAAGTTCCTTGCCCTGAATCTGTGTAGCAAAAGGAAGTGCGAACGCCTTGCTTACAGGACTTGTTCCAACGCCTGTGCACTGTGCATAGAAATTGGCACTCTGATGAGGGTTCTCGCCGTAACGGAGCGGCTGTTTGATATCGTACTCAAGAAAGAGTTTCTCTGGCAGACCTGCCTGTTTCCTCATATATGTTGCAATGCAGGAATCGTATTGTGCAGTATGTGTGTATGCCTTTGCAGAGAGTTTCAGACGTGTCTCGCGGCTTGTATTACCGCTGGCCTTAAGCTCGGCAAGCACTGTGTCATAATCTGCAGGATCGCATACGATTGTAACGTCACGCCAGTTCTTTGCTGCGCTGCGTACCATTGAAGGACCTCCAATGTCAATGTTCTCTATTGCGTCCTCCATTGTCACACCTTCCTTTGCAATGGTTTCACGGAAAGGATACAGGTTCACAACAACCATTTCTATGGTCTCAATACCGTTCTCCTTGAGGGTTTCCATATGCTCCGGAACATCCCTGCGGGCAAGTATTCCACCATGAACCTTTGGATGCAAAGTCTTCACCCTGCCGTCGCAGATCTCAGGAAAACCTGTTACCTCGCTTATGCCAATGGTCTTCACGCCCTTGCTTTCCAGCAACTTCTGCGTACCACCCGTAGCAATAATCTCCCAGCCCATTTTCTGAAGCTCGCTTACGAACTCCACAAGGCCGCTTTTATCACTTACACTAACTAATGCTCTCATAATATACTCGCTGTAGTTCCGTCAGGTATTTTTATTATGCTTCAAGAAATCATGCGGCGCCCGCGGAACTTACCCACCGCACTTTCCTGATATTTTCTTAACTTTATCCACCCCCCCCCCCAGACTATGCTCTGCGCCCCCAAGGGGGATTGCGCACCTATACGGTGCGGTCGTTTCACGACTCTATAATTTTAGCTATTGTTTCAACATAGAGTTGATGTTCTATCACCTGGCCCAGCCTGTGAACTTCTGCGGCATCGGAGCCATCGTAGTAGAAAGCCCTCTGATCTATTATTTTTCCACCGTCGATGGTTTTGTCAACCCAATGTACGGTGATTCCATAGACTTTCACTCCATAGGCCACAGCATCCTCAACGCCGTGCGCCCCCTTGAAAGAAGGAAGAAGTGCCGGGTGTATGTTTATGATTTTTCCTTCGTATGCATCCAGAAGGGTCTGCGCCACTATTCTCATATAGCCGGCAAGGCAAATGAGGTCCACTTCCCTGCTGCGCAACATTTCAACCACCTTGGCTTCATAGTCCGCCTTCGTTGGAAAAGATTTGGGCGATACCACAAAACTCTCTATCCCGAAACGCTTTGCCCTTTCTACAACCAAAGCGCCAGGTTTGTCACACACCATAAGGACAATCTCGGCCTTTCCGGCCAGAATGCCGTTCTTGCAGGCCTGTGCAATTGCCTCGAAGTTAGTACCGCTGCCACTGGCGAAAACTGCCAGTTTCTTCATTTTTCCCATATTGGGCAACTCATGTTTGTGATTGTCCATATTTCAATGAATTGTAAACTATTTGCAAAATGGTTACCAGATTTTCAATGATGAGAACTTTCAAATACCTTAAATGATGCTGACTCCTGGATTAGCCGTAACCTTACCTATGACTGTAGCCTTTTCGCCGCAGTTCTCAAGTATGGAAATGACCTTTGATGCATCCTTTTCGTCAACAACCGCAATCATTCCAATACCCATATTGAAGATGTTGAACATTTCCCTGTGAGGAACACCGCCCCATTTCTCAAGCATCTTGAAGACAGGAAGAATTTCCCAGCTACCCTCCTTTATCTCCAGGCCCTGGCCCTGGTGAAGGACTCTTGGTATATTCTCATCGAAACCGCCGCCTGTAATATGGCAGATTCCGTGAACGTCAACGTTGCGAATGACTTCAAGCATCTGCTTCACGTAAATCTTTGTAGGAGTAAGCAGCACCTCGCCAAGTTTCTTGCCGCCGAATTCAGGAATTGAATCCTCGTAGTTCAGACCTGCATCTGCAACAATCTTGCGCACCAATGAAAATCCGTTTGAATGAACACCGCTTGAAGCAACGCCAACAAGAACATCACCAACTTTAACCTTGCTGCCATCTATGAGCTTGGATTTCTCAACCACTCCTGTTGTGTAACCTGCAATGTCATATTCACCATTGCCGTACATCCCCGGCATCTCCGCGGTTTCGCCACCTATAAGAGCGCAACCTGCCTGTCTGCAGCCTTCTGCAACTCCGGCAACTATTGCTTCCACCTTCTGAGGAACATTATGTCCCAAAGCAACATAATCAAGAAAAATGAGAGGCTCCGCACCCTGTGCAAGAACATCGTTCACGCACATTGCAACAGCATCAATGCCAATGGTATCGTGCTTGTCCATTGCAAAAGCAATTTTCAGCTTGGTCCCAACTCCATCCGTTCCGCTCACCAGAACAGGCTCCTTGATATTGAGCAAGGAAAGATCGAACATTCCTCCAAAGGAACCTATATTGCCCATCATTCCTTTGCGTGCGGTTGATGCAACGTGCTGTTTAATTCTGCGGACAACTTCGTATCCTGCCTCAAGGTTTACACCAGCGTTTTCGTAACTCTTTGCCATATATATTTACGTTTATTATTATTCCTTAATTCCGCAACATTTTTCGTAAAATATTGCCAAA
>JAZRWT010000252.1:0-2355 GCA_045599845.1 Candidatus Egerieisoma sp.
AGAGGACATAATGAAGGCCGTTGACAAACTCACAACCAACAACACTGCGGCAAAAGCTTCAATAGACATTGCCCTCCACGATCTTTGCGGCAACATAATGGGCCAGCCTTGGTGGAAGATGTGGGGATTCGATGCAAAGAAGGCTCCTTACACATGCTACACAATAGGTTACGATGAGTCAGACGAGAAACTTCAGGAGAAGCTTGAAGAGGCTAACTGGAACAAGATCATCAAGGTGAAGCTCGGTATGACCGAGAAGGAGGACAAGAGAATGATTGATTTCATCCGTGCACGTGACAACAGGAACATAGTTGTTGATGCCAACCAGGGATGGCCTGACAAATACTATGCCCTTGACATGATACACTGGCTCAAGGAGAAAGGCGTAACAATGATTGAGCAGCCTATGAGCAAGTACGATCTTGATGAAATCGCATGGGTTACCGAGCGCAGTCCGCTTCCTGTAATGGCCGATGAGTCCTGCCAGCGTCTGATTGACATTCCTAAACTCAAAGGTGTTTTCACAGGAATCAACATCAAGCTGATGAAATGTACAGGTCTGTACGAGGCGCGCCAGATGATTACCATGGCCGAACAGAACCACATGAAACTTATGGTTGGCTGCATGACCGAAACATCCGTTGCAATCTCTGCTGCCGCTCAGATTTCTCCAAAGATGGAGTGGGCGGACCTGGACGGCAACTACCTCCTTGGCAACGACTGCTTCAACGGCATGAAACTCGTTGACGGCCGCATTACCCTTGAGGACAAGCCGGGCCTGGGCCTCACCAAGAAACCGGGCATTATAAAGCTCTAATTCCTTTTGGAAGGAATAAATCAGTATCAAGATTTGTATTGAAGTGCCTCAGATAGCCCGAATATGAATTCATTATGGCTTGAAGGGCAAAGGGATTACGTTCGCGGCACAGGGAATCCATTCTGGAAAGGAGCATATCGAACAGCAGGCTCCTGTCCATATTCATAAAATAGCCCTCTATGTCGAGCTTGAGCGCAAAGCAGTGCCTGTGGTAGTTGTCGCTGCAGGAACGGATGTGATGCTCTAACCTTTCGATGCCGAACAGCGTTCCCTTCCCCTTGCGGCAGGAGTACGAATCGTATATGAAAGCCGGCTCAAGGACCGGCTCCAATTGATTGTAGAGATAGTGGTGTATGATTCTGTCGCGGAACGATGCCGCGAATACCTCCCGTTGTACCGGATCCCTGATTATGAAGCACATCGAACGCTCTGGCCGATAAGTGCGGTCTCGCACTTCTTCGTATAGTGCATTGAGATTGAAAGAAAGATTCCTTTCAAAACGAACCTGGGAATAAGTGTTCCGCTTGTTGGAGCGGGCATTGTAATATGCCTTGAAAATATCCGTAAGCAGGCGGCTGTCCGACTGACGCTGAGACGGGACGGACTGAGAAGCCGTTGTAACGGTTGTTGTTGTTCTGCGGATTGACATTGCTGCTGTTGAAGTTCAGGTTGTATGCGTTCGTTGAACTGTTCCAAGAACTTGACCAATAGTTGCCGTTGGAGCCATCATTGGAGCGGGAAGTACCACTGCCGTAGCCCGCAGCGGGGAAGAACAACAAAGCGTCTGGTGGTGCGGAATGCCCCGGAAGGTCCCGGTCACCCCTTTGGAAACGCCGTAGGAGTCCTCGGAGTTTGACATCGCCCGCACCACTGATTCAGTCTCACTCCGCAGGTACAGGGCCTGTGGCCTTTCGCTGCAGAATGGACAGCTGCCTGCTTACGGATTGTATCTGCTCGCTCAGAAGTGCGAATGAGTTCAACGACACTTCCCTGCAGTCCTTCATCAACTGGAGGAGGAATGAAAGTTCAACATAAAGAGGAAGCGCCTCGGCGATTGACTGCGCTCTCTGCTCACCCTTGAGGTCATACAGACACCTGACTATATAGCAGGTCCTGTATGAGAGTTCTTTCATCCTCAGTCCGAAAGGAGTCTGGCAGTTCTTGGAAATGTTTTTGGAAATGAGTATGACCTGTGTGAGGATGTCGTATGCCGTCTTGTACACCGGTGACTTCTCTATCACCTTGGTATAAGGGGAAAGCAGCGCGCGTGATGCCTGCTCCACCTCCTGGGCGTCCCTCCACTGGAGAAACTCGTTCTCATCCATCGGGTATGACAAAACCACGTCAAGAGTTGTGTCATTCACCTTTCTTGTCATCGCATTCCCGAGCGTCCTGTCAAGGGCGGCCATAGGGAATCCCACATACAGAATATCCCGGCCAAGGGTCTTCGACTCCTTGCGGAGGACCCTGTAATCCTTGATGCGGGTACAAAAGGCGAACGCGCTGCGCTCGTACGCCTTGTAGAACGAACCCTCAAG
>JAZRWT010000253.1:0-7574 GCA_045599845.1 Candidatus Egerieisoma sp.
CTAATATTTAATTAAACATTATAAAAACACAATTGAGACTATTTGCTCAAAAGTGTATTGATTTCATTGTTAATAAGAGTCTTGAACTCCTCTATTGTCATGGAGCCAAGATCCTCTCCGCCTTGCTTTCTAACTGAAACACAGGCATTTGCCTCTTCTTTCTCGCCAACTATGAGCTGATAAGGAAGTTTCTTCAGTTCATTTTCCCTTATACGTTTGCCTATGGTTTCGTTCCTATCGTCTATAAGCGTGCGAATTTCGCAATTATTCAGTAAATTACAAACTTTTTTAGCGTAATCGTCATACTTTTCGCTTATAGGAAGCACTACTGCCTGGTCCGGAGCGAGCCACAATGGCAATTTACCGCCTGTTTGTTCAAGAAGAACGGCTACAAAGCGCTCCATTGAACCGAAAGGTGCCCTATGAATCATAATAGGTCTGTGTGCCTTGTCATCGGCTCCTGTATAAACAAGGTCAAATCTTTCAGGAAGGTTGTAATCCACCTGGATGGTACCTAACTGCCATTTCCTTCCAATTGCGTCCTTTACCATGAAGTCAAGTTTAGGTCCGTAGAATGCAGCCTCGCCATATTCAACAACCGTGTTGAGACCTTTCTCCTGAGCAGCCTCCACAATAGCAGCCTCAGCCCTTGCCCAATTCTCGTCCGTGCCGATATACTTCTCGTGATCGTTCGGATCCCTGAGTGAAACCTGGGCTGTATATTCTTCAAATTTCAAAGTCTTGAATATATAGAGCACTATGTCAATCACCTTTTCAAACTCTTCCTTCAGCTGATCCGGTCTTACGTACAAATGGGCGTCATCCTGTGTGAAGCCGCGCACTCTTGTAAGACCATGGAGCTCACCGCTCTGCTCGTATCTGTATACTGTTCCGAATTCAGCCAGTCTTACAGGAAGATCCTTGTATGACCTTGGCTTCGATCTGTATATTTCGCAGTGATGAGGGCAGTTCATAGGCTTGAGCAGGAACTCCTCCCCCTCCTGAGGCGTATGGATAGGCTGGAATGAATCAGCTCCGTAATGAGCGTAATGTCCGCTGGTTACATATAGTTCCTTCTGACCTATATGAGGAGTGATTACAGGCAGGTAACCGTATTCTTTCTGGACTTTCTTTAGGAACATTTCAAGTTTCTCCCTCAGAGCGGCGCCCCTAGGCAACCACAATGGAAGGCCTGCTCCAACTCTTGATGAGAAAGTGAACAATTCAAGCTCCTTGCCGAGTTTTCTATGATCCCTCTTCTTTGCTTCCTCCAACAATGCCAGATATTCGTCCAAAAGGCTCTTTTTAGGGAAGGTTATGCCATAGATACGTGTAAGCATCTTGTTCTTTTCATTCCCCCTCCAATAAGCGCCTGCAATTGAAGTGAGTTTCACAGCCTTTATAACGGAAGTATTCTGGATATGCGGTCCGCGGCACAGATCTGTGAAGTTTCCATTTGTGTAGAAAGTAATTGTACCGTCCTGCAAATCCCTGATGAGCTCGCATTTGTACTGGTCACCCTTCTCAGTGAATCTGGCCATGGCTTCCTCTTTAGGAACCTCAACTCTCACAAAAGATTCCTTTGTACGTGCAAGTTCAATCATCTTGTCCTCTATCTTCTTGAGGTCACCCTCGGTAATGGTTGTATCACCAAGGTCAACATCATAATAGAAGCCGTTGTCTATTGCGGGTCCTATGCCGAATTTGATTCCTGGATAAAGGGCTTCGAGCGCTTCGGCCATCAAATGTGATGAAGAATGCCAGAATGCCTTCCTGCCTTCCTCATCCTCCCATTTATGAAAAACAATGGCGGAATCCTCCGTAATAGGTTTTGCTATATCTTCAAGTTTGCCGTTTATGGTAACGGACAGAACGTCCGCAGCCAGACGCGGGCTTATGCTTTGTGCAATCTGCAACGCGGTTGTTCCGCTTTCATATTGGCGTACGCCACCGTCCTTGAAAGTAATGTTTATCATAATCCAACTAGTATATATTAACGTGCAAAGTTATTAATTTTTATTATACCTTTGCAAGACAGTAAACAAAATTATTGACCATGAATCATAGCAGAATCAATACAGCCGCATTGTATGGTTTGTATCTTTCCCTTCCTTCCGCAATAACCCTTCTTATTCAGGACACTTACCAACCAGGCACTTTCATTTCCATACTGCTTTGGATTTTCAGATTCGGGTCCAGCATCTGGCTTCTTTTCAAGTTCATGAAGGAATGGGCTTCCAACTTTGAGGAGTTCACATACGGCAACGGTGTGTCATTCGGCTTCCTCACATGCACATTCTCATCAATGATAGTGGCAGTTGCAAGGTGGGTGAGCATAAGTTTCCTTAACAATGAGGCGCTTCAGATGGCAATGCAGGAGGCTATGGAGAGATTGGAGGAACAAGGGAACACGCAGGTCATTGAAACAATGGATTCCATCATGGGCAATATGCCTGTGATAGCTCTGTTTTCAACCCTTTTATACTGCGTGATTTATGGTCTCATCCTTTCTTCCATTCTTGCATCTTTCTGCAAAAAGGAGAGTTTCAATATTGATTGAAAGCAATGAAAGATTTAAGTGTAGTAATATCATTGTTCAACGAGGCCGAATCACTGCCGGAACTCGTAAGCCGGATAAACAATACAGCCACCGGCATGGGTGTTGATTTTGAAATAATTATGGTCAACGATGGCAGCACGGACAATTCATGGAATGTAATTCTTTCCTTATCTGAACAATACAGCAGTCTGAGGGCAATCAGGTTCAGAAGGAACTATGGGAAGTCCGCTGCCTTGTTCTGCGGATTTGAGGCGGCACAAGGAGCCGTAGTAATAACAATGGATGCCGATTTGCAGGACGATCCCGATGAAATCCCGGCTTTGTACAACATGATAAGACAGCAGGGATATGATCTTGTGAGCGGATGGAAAAAGAAAAGGCTTGACAACACTTTCACCAAAAACATACCTTCCAAGATATACAATGCAACTGCCAGAAAAGTAACAGGCCTCAAATTGCACGACATGAACTGCGGTCTCAAGGCATACAGGAACGAAGTGGTGAAGAACATAGAGGTGTACGGTGAAATGCACAGGTACATACCTTATCTTGCCAAGAATGCAGGCTTCACCAAAATAGGGGAAAAGGAAGTTCTCCATCACGTAAGAAAATACGGAAAGAGCAAGTTCGGTTTAGAACGCTTTGTAAACGGCTACCTTGATCTGCTCAGTCTGTGGTTTCTCCAGCAGTTTGGCAAGAAGCCCATGCACTTGTTCGGAGTTCTTGGCTCGCTGACCTTTCTGCTTGGCTTTGCCATAACCATAATACTTATCGTCCAAAAGGTATGCGCACAATCCGCAGGATTGAAATTCAGAGCAGTAACGGACCAACCATTATTCTATCTCGCCCTTGTTGCACTTATAATAGGCATACAATTATTTCTCACAGGATTCATTGCTGAACTTGTAAGCAGGGGCAGGGAAGACAGGAACAATTACCAGATAAGCCAGAGAATAAGATAAATGTCATTCAAAATTGTTCAGAAGAAAACAATGGCTCTATTGGCGGCATTGATATCTACAATCAGTTCCGCGCAGGCTTATGAGCCATACAAGGAACGGCTGGCAGCACCGGAATTTTTTGGACCATACGCATTTCAAGTTCCCGATATGCTTGATGGAAGCATCTGCTCAAAACTCCAGGTTGAACTGGGATATGACTTCATTGTAGGGAATCTTGCAGGTTGTGATCACAAGGACTATACTCATGCCCCGAATTACTGCGTTCATATTCCTCTTTGGACAGACAGGGCATCTGTTTCTGTCTGGGGCGAATTCCAGGAATTCTACAGCGACAACATTTACACCAGGGTGCTCCGCGATGTTGACCTCAAAGAGCCTCTTACTTCATCAGACACCGGGACCTTGTATTTCAGTCTTGACATGCAATTGCTCAAGGAATCGGTTTTCAGACCTGCCATAGCACTCAGGGCCGCTGTTCAAACAGCCACCGGCGATGATTATGAAAGAGCAAGACATTATGATGCACCGGGATATTACTTTGAGCTTTCCACAGGCAAGGATTTCAAAGTATACAGAAACTGGTCTGTCAGGCCTGCTGCATCCCTGAATTTTGTCTGCTGGCAAGTCAGCAACGGACAACAGAACGATGCGCTGGGATATGGAGCTCAAGTAAGCGTGAAGCATCCGGTTACAAGTCTCGTCCTCGCATATGGGCAGTACAAAGGCAAGGATGGGAAAGGAGACATGCCACGAGTTATGAAAGGCCGCCTGAACTTCCATATAGGCAGGTGGTCTCCTTTCATATATTTCCAGCACGGATTCAAGGAGTGGCCTTTCAACCAATACAGATTGGGAATTGCCTACAGCATTGACATACTCAAATATATGAAGTAAAAAAAATCCCTGATTATCTCAGGGATTTTGTATAGAAAAGAATCATGTCCTCTATTGCCTTCTGGCAAACCGGGCAGAAATCAGGCGCCTTGTTCGATTTCATACGTCAATCTGCGCAGGCCCTCCATACACCCTTTGACTGATAGCCTCCTCCTTCAACCAGTCCTACACCATTCTGCCCCATCATGCTCTCCCACTTGCTTGAGAAATCCGCCTTTGTTGTGATGTTCTTTTCCCAAGGTTCAACACTTGGATAATAATATTCAACGAACATGTCATCGTAATAATATTCATCCGCCAAGGCACCGAAACTGTGACCGAACTCATGAACAACCACTTCCTTGAACCACTTGTTGTGCGCGGTAGTGAGAGTGTAGCTGTTGTAAATTCCACCGCCGCCGTAGTTGTCTGTATTGGCAAGTATCATGATATGCTCGTATGGCACTCCCGCAAGAGCATTGTGCAGGTCACGCAGCCTTAAAGTTGTGAGGTATCTGTCCATGTAGAATGTGTCGAAATTGGAGCTCAGAGGTGTTTCCTTCCACAATCCTTGTTTTGGAATACTTACTCCGCTTTCTTTGGAAGGCAGGGCTACGGCTACGAAATTGAACTTGTCTGCATAGTCCTTGAACGGGGAATGTGATAAAAGCACATCAACCGCATCCTTGGCATCCTTGTAGAATATGTCCATCTCTGAAACTGTATAACCTTCTGCAACTATTGCCACATCTATTCTATCCTCAGAAGAACCGCTCTCACCTATATATTTATACTCAACCTGATTGACGGCCGGTCTTATGAGTATGTCATCAGGTTGCACCCTGTGTGTATAAGTTGCCGCAACATTATTGAAGAAATCATACAATTCAACCGTTATGTCAACGGTAACTGCCGGCATAGGGAAAAGGAATACGTTCTCAAAACTCTTGCGAAGGAAAGTGGCCTCCTCCGTTGCCTGCCACTCCTGGAAGAGAGTGGAGAATGAGGTTGCGTAAAGCATATTTCCAAGAGTATCACGCACGAATGCCGCGCCATTGCCCTTCACAGGCACTTCCTGCATGTTCACCCTTCTTCCAGCCCATCCGGAAAGGGAACGGAGCTCGTCAACTGAAATGTCACAGGTCCTGTCAGTTCCTGTAAAAATATAGTCAACCCTCAAGGTTCTGCTCAAATCCAGTTTATCCGTACTGTCCTGTGCAAACAAGTTGCCGGCAAAAGCCAGAACAATTGAAAATGCAAGCAATAGTGTTCGTTTCATAATTATGCTGTTCTTGAAAAATGTTCTACGGATATTATTTCTAAATATGAATTGCATGTCCTGATGACGCTTCGGCTGCCTCCATTATAGCCTCGCTCATAGTTGGATGAGGGAAAATGGTCTTCATTACATCAGCGGCTTTTGCACCGAGATTGCGTGCCAGAACAATGCCGCCTATCATTTCCGTAACATTGGCACCAATAAGGTGAGCACCGAGAATCTCGTCCGTAGATTCATCTATTATGAGTTTTACGAATCCGTCCTTCTCACCGGCTGCCGTTGCCTTTCCGCTTGCCGTGAACGGGAATTTACCCACTTTGTATGCTATTCCGGCATCCTTCACTTTCTTTTCGCTCATACCAACTGAAGCTATTTCAGGTGTTGTATAAATTGCCCCCGGTATATTTGCATAATTGATTGGCTTAGGATCAAGTCCGGCTATGCTTTCCACAGCCAGGACAGCCTCTGCAGATGCTACGTGCGCAAGAGCCTGGGTAGGAATGATATCACCTATTGCGTATATGGTGTCAACGTTTGACTTGCAATGCTTGTCAACCACTACCCTGCCGCGCATCATTTCAACCCCAAGTTCCTCCAATCCAAGGCCTTGTGTATTAGGAACAACGCCTACAGCAGAAAGCACCTGTTCAACTTCCAGTGACTTCTCCCCCTTCTTGTCTTCAATTGTAAGCACACAGTTTTCACCGCTTGTATCCACCTTCTTTACATTTGTTGAAACATATACCTTCATACCGGCCTTGCGCAGGCTTCTGCTCAACTGAGCGGCAACATCGGCATCCTCCGTAGGAACTATCTGGTCCATATATTCTATTAGATGGACCTCTACTCCCATTGAGAAATAGAAGAATGCAAGCTCGCTTCCAATGGCACCGCTGCCTATTACAGCCAGACTCTTTGGAAGTTTATCCGGAACAAGCGCCTCGCGGTATGAAATTATTCTTTTACCATCGATAGGTGCGAAAGGCAGCTGGTTAGCCCTGGCCCCTGTTGCAAGGATTATATGACCTGCCTGATACTCAGTTTTCACCCCTTCTGAATCTGTAACCTCAACAATATTCTTTGACTTGATATAAGCGCTTCCCTTTATAAGGTTCACTCCGTTCTTCTTGAAAAGGTACTCGATGCCTTTGTTCATGGTTGCGCTCACACCGCGCTCTCTGGCAACTATTTTCTCGATATCAGGAGTTATCGAACTCTCCTCAGAAGCAACAAGCCCGTAGTCTGCAAGATGCTTGGTATAATTATAAACCTGTGCGCTTTTCAAAAGTGCCTTGGTTGGAATGCATCCCCAGTTGAGGCATATTCCTCCAAGTTCGCTGCGCTCGATCACAGCGGTTTTCATCCCCATCTGGCACGCCTTGATAGCTGCTACATATCCACCAGGACCTGCTCCAATAACTATAATGTCAAAATTTTCCATCGCAGTAAAAAATATTAAAATAACTAGAATTCAGTTTCTAAAAGCGAATCAGGCGTTCTTGCCGCAGCAGTTCTTGTATTTCTTTCCGCTGCCGCATGGGCAAGGATCGTTCCTTCCCACTTTCTTTTCCACCCTGATAGGTTCATGGGAGCGGCTCTGCTCCCCATTGGTTGAAAGTTCGCTGCGGCTGGTGCTCATCTTGCTCATATCGTTCCTTCTACGATACTCCTGGCCGGCGTTCATTGGAGTCTGCTCGCTGTCCTGGCCCTCACGCTGAGGAAGCTGTGCCCTCACGGCCGCTGAAATAACATCGCGGTTGATGTTCTCGAGCATGGTCTTGAACAGTTCGAAAGACTCGAACTTATAAATAAGAAGCGGATCCTTCTGCTCGTATGAGGCATTTTGTACAGACTGCTTCAACTCATCCATTGCACGGATGTGCTCTTTCCAATATTCGTC
>JAZRWT010000254.1:0-1847 GCA_045599845.1 Candidatus Egerieisoma sp.
AGCAAGCTTGCTAAGCACGAGCGTGAGGATGCATTCGAGGCAGTTATGAACGAATTCCTGGAGACTATTCCTGAGGAAGAGCGCGAAGAGAAGAAATTCATGGTTGCCAGATATTTCCATAGTGTTGAGAGAGAGGCTATGAGAAGAATGATTCTTGATGAAGGCGTAAGACTCGATGGCCGTACAACCACACAGATACGTCCTATCTGGTGTGAGGTGGGCTACCTCCCCGGAGCACATGGATCAGCAATCTTCACACGCGGTGAGACACAGTCACTTTCAACCGTTACACTCGGCACCAAGCTTGATATGAAGGAAATGGACGAGGTTCTTGTTCAGAAGACAGAGCCTTTCGTTCTCCACTACAATTTCCCTCCATTCTCAACAGGTGAGGCAAAGGCGCAGAGAGGCGTAGGCCGCAGGGAGATTGGTCATGGCAATCTTGCTTGGAGGGCCCTCAAACCTATGATACCTCAGGCTCCTGAGAATCCATACGCTATCAGGGTGGTTTCTGATATCCTTGAGTCAAACGGTTCATCTTCAATGGCTACAGTTTGCGCAGGATGTCTTGCACTCATGGATGCCGGCGTACAGATAAAGAAACCTGTAGCAGGTATTGCAATGGGCCTTATTTCAGACTCTGATTCACCTAAATATGCAGTTCTTTCAGATATCCTCGGCGATGAGGACCACCTCGGAGACATGGACTTCAAGGTTACAGGTACAAAAGACGGTATCACAGCAACACAGATGGATATAAAGGTTGACGGTCTTTCATACGAAGTTCTTGCACAGGCTCTTGAGCAGGCTCGCCAGGGCAGGATGCACATTATGGGCGAAATGCTCAAGACCATACCTGCACCAAGGCCTGAACTCAAACCTAACGCTCCTAGAATAGTTCAGATTGTAATTCCTGGAGAGTTCATCGGTGCTGTAATAGGCAAGGGAGGAGAAGTTATCCAGAAGATTCAGAAGGAAACAGGTACAACCATTACCATTACAGAGGACGTTAATGAGAACAAGCAGAGCATAGGTCTGGTTGATATATTCGGTCTTGACAAGGAAAGCATGGACAAGGCCCTTGCTTGGATCAACAGTATCATAGAGGTTCCTGAAGCCGGCAAGACTTATAAGGGAAAGGTTGTTTCAATACTCGAGTTCGGTGCATTTGTTGAGATTCTTCCTGGCAAGGAGGGGTTGCTCCACATTTCAGAGATTGATTGGAACAAGACTGAAAAGGTTGAAGACGTTCTCAATATAGGTGATGAGGTTGAGGTGAAACTTCTTGAGATAGACGCTAAGACAGGCAAGATGAGACTTTCACGCAGGGCCTTGATAGAAAAACCTGAAGGATTTGTTGAACCTGAGCGCAGACCAAGGCCTGAAGCCAGCCGTAAACCGTTCGGTCACAAGGACTCTGAGAGAGGTCCAAGACCTGAAAGAGGCGAGCGCAGTGAAAGAGGTCCACGTCCTGAGGGCGGAGAAAGAGCTCAGAGGCCTCATCGTGAAGCCAGAGGCGGCAGAGTTAACCAAAGTCCTCGCCCTGGACAGAGAATCACAGATAAGAGCGAACCTGTTGAAATAGAGGGTAAGGAGGAAAAATTCTTCTAAACTATTGACAATATATATATTTAAAAGGGAAACGAAGGTGTCTTTATGCCTTCGTTTCCCTTTAAATAATCCATGGGCGGAATTGTAGTATTTGCAATTTCTGATTTGTTTCATATATTTACACAGAATAATTTTATATACAGATACTATGAAGGAACTGGAGCATATTGTAAATGAATTTGAAATAAAAGGTGGAATAATAAAAATAGAGCCGCTGGGTGCCGGGCTGATAAACG
>JAZRWT010000255.1:0-3338 GCA_045599845.1 Candidatus Egerieisoma sp.
GACGTAGTTCAACAGAATTGAGGTGACTTGATATTCTGGCCAATGTTGGTTATCTTTGTATATTGAAAAATTTTGATGGTATGAAATCATTTGAAAAAGAGATTGCTCAGGAATTGTTGTCAGTAAATGCTGTTATTTTAAGACCAGAGAATCCGTTTACCTGGGCAAGCGGATGGAAATCACCTATTTATTGTGACAATAGAAAAATTTTGTCCTATCCTGCAACCCGCAGCAAGGTTTGCAAGGCATTCGTTGAGGTGATAAAGGAGTACTTTCCTAAAGTCGAATACATAGCGGGAGTAGCCACGGGAGCCATTGCCACTGCAGCTCTTGTTGCCAACGAACTTGAACTTCCTATGGTTTACGTAAGGCCGAAACCAAAAGACCACGGTACAGGCGTACGTGTTGAGGGCGCTTTGAAAAATGGTGCTAAAGTTGTTGTAATTGAAGACCTTATATCAACAGGCGCAAGCAGCCTTTCCGCAGTTGACGCTTTGCATAAGGAAGGTGCTGTGGTGCTTGGAATGGTGG
Organism: Candidatus Egerieisoma sp.; assembly: GCA_045599845.1. Lineage (GTDB taxonomy): Bacteria > Bacteroidota > Bacteroidia > Bacteroidales > UBA932 > Egerieousia. The sequence goes on from JAZRWT010000255.1 coordinate 532, forward strand.
CCAACTTCTCTTACAATTTCATCAAATCCATAACGGCTTTTGAGGATGCGAACGTTGAATTGCATACGTTGAGCCATTATGAGGCACTTCTTGAGCAGGCGGTAGCAACAAACTATATCAAGGAATCCGATTTGAAAGTACTATCGGAGTGGAGACTTGCTCCGGAAAAATGGGGAATCTGATATGACAGACATCAAAGGGAAGACGGAGGTGATAAATCTGCCTGCTCCGCAGCTTTTCAATGCTTTTGCAGATATGCGCAATTTCGTGCGCAATCTTCCTGAAGACAAGCAGGACCAGGTGCAGGCTACCGAAGATACGCTTCAGGCTAAGGTGCAGGGCTTTAATTTAGGTGCGCAAATATGCAGCCGCATGCCATATTCGTACGTTCAGATGAAGGAACTCGATGCTTCACCTTTCAAGTTCATTGTTGAAGCGTTCATGAATCCGATTGATTTGCAGCGCACGGAATTTCATCTGGAAATTCATGCTGATCTTCCTTTCATGATAAAGATGATGCTTGGCGGAAAGTTGCAGACTCTTGTTGATACCATTACCGAAAAGCTCAAGGATGCATCAGAAGGAAAGATTAATCCTTCGGACATAAACATTGATGAGCTCAAGGCAAAAATGAATATATGATACTGCCTGAAGGCTTTGAGAAACTTTTCAAGGAATCGCTGGGGAATGACGCATTCGAGCGTTATTCTTCGGCGATTTCTGTGAATGCAAACACTTCTGTTCGAATAAATCCGTTAAAATTTTCCGAAAAGGAATTGCTGGCCTTGTGGCCTGATGCCATACCGGTTCCTTGGTGCCGTAATGCTTTCTATTTGCCTGAAAGACCGAATTTTACCCTGGATCCGCTTTTTCATGCCGGAGCCTATTACGTTCAGGATGCTTCTTCAATGTTCCTTGATGCAGTCATCCGGCAGATTTTCAGGAATGATGATGCCGGAAAATTCAATGACAGCTTGCAGAATCCGGTATTTTCCGGACCTGCTCATGTAACACCTTCTGATACTTGCCATGCTTCAGAAACTGATTGCATTCCAACCAAGCGGATGCGTGTACTGGATTTGTGCGCAGCGCCTGGTGGAAAATCCACACACCTGCTTTCCTTGCTCGGGCACGATTCCCTGCTGGTAAGCAACGAGGTGATATCTTCCCGTGCAACAATCCTTAAGGAGAATCTTGCCGTTTGGGGTGGGGCGAACGCTGTGGTCACTTCTTCAGACTCGGAGATTTTCGCTGCAAAACTGCCTGAATTCTTTGATATAGTGCTTGTTGATGCACCTTGTTCAGGTGAGGGCATGTTCCGCAAATTGAACAATGCTTCCGGAAAAGCAGCCATAGACAACTGGTCCTTGGAAAACGTGAAATTGTGTGCCGCCCGCCAGCAACGCATTCTTTCAAGCGCAGTCAAATGTCTCAAGCCGGGCGGATGGCTCATTTATTCCACCTGCACATACAACCATTTCGAGAACGACGACCAGCTCGCCTTCCTTAAATCCGAGTTTGGCCTCGATGTCCTGACTGTTGAGCCTTTCGATGCCCTTGCCGGTATCTCTTCCTCCACTGCTTCTGTTTCTGCAGCTAGTTCTGCCTCTGCTCCTGACTCAGTTCCTGCCACAAACTTTGCTCCTGTTCCTGCTCCATGCACTATCTCTGATTATTCCCATGCTACTACGTCTGACTATGACCATGCTTCTACCTCTCATACTCACACTAACTCTAACAATACCTCGGCACATCATTCTCCTGTCTTGATAAAAACTCCTAACGGCGGCTACCAGTTCGTCCCGGGACTTGTAAGCGGAGAAGGTCAGTTCTGTGCTCTGCTTCAGCTTCCTTTTTCCAAATATTTCCCACTGGGCGATAGTTCCACAACCATGCCGCTTGGTTCAGTTGGCACATCCGCTTCAGACGATCCAACAGGCGGCAAGAATGTTCTTTTTGAAAAGGATTTGCCATGTACTCAGAGTGGCAGGGCGCATAGGTCAGATGGTTTTCAACGTGGATTTTCAAGGAACAAAGCAGGCATGGGCGTAAACACCAATGGAAAATTCAGCAAATCATGCGGCAGAACGGAATCAAAGTATGATAGAAATGCAGCCCGTATCAAAACGCCAGAGGCAATTGCATCACTTGTTGATGCTATGAACAGATCATGTTCCGGTATGATTGTGCGTCAACATGGGGACTTGTTCAAAGTAATGCCAGAACATTTGCTTCCGGACATTGATTGTGTTGCCTCAGCAGTCAGGGTACTGGGATCTGGAATGGCTCTAGGTTCAGTCAAAGGCAAGGATTTCATTCCGGATGCAGAACTTGCCACTTCGGAGCTGTTGGTTCAAAACTCTGACTCATATTCAGAAAACGCCAATATTGATGCTCCGGACATAATTAAGTGTGGCGGAAACTCCTGCAACGCGTTCAAAGTGTATGAAGTAGACCGTGAAACCGCTCTTAAGTTTCTTGCAAAACAACTCAATGCTTTGGAAAATGCTCCGCTAGGAATATTGCTTTTAAGCTATCGCGGTAAAAATCTTGGATTCGTAAAGAATTTGGGAAGACGTGTGAACAACCTGCTGCCCAACGCCCGCCGCATTCTGAACTTATAGTTGTGGTAACTACTCAGGTACCCCTGACCTGACTATAAACTGAGGGAAGCGCAGGGCTTTCGCCACCCTGATATAACTTTTTTCAAAAATTTTCATCGTATCGCATGTTCGATTTTCAACCCATTGTAAATCGGCCAATTGCTACTATTTAGAAGGCCCTGTGAGGCTCTCAAAAACTTTCCG
>JAZRWT010000256.1:0-6092 GCA_045599845.1 Candidatus Egerieisoma sp.
ATTGACTGAAGAAAACTTTGAAAGGGAAATGAGCGGATTGCTGGCAGCATCCGAATATACAGGCTGCAGGAATTGCAAGATTATTACGTTTGACCGAACCGGCTCACTGGAATACCGTGGCCTGAAAGTCCAGATTGAGGCTGTATGGAGATGAATAACTTTGTTGAAACTTAATGACACACCCAAATTAATAACGTTAGAGATAACATCCGGTACATTAGAATTATAGGATTCTCAGCATGGCAATGTTATGCTACACCCTATTTTTGTACAAAATGTGCGTGCCATCCCCTTGCCCCTGCTTTTTATGTTAAAATTTCTTGCTGAACTTAAAATAATTATCTTTGTTGAAAATATTGCGAACTATGATAGAGATTACAGACGATAATTTCCAGGAGGAGATTGCACAGGCCACTCTGCCTGCAGTAGTTGATTTCTGGGCTCCTTGGTGCGGTCCTTGCAGAGCAATTGGCCCGATGGTTGAAGATATTGCGGAAGAGTTTGCCGGAAAGGCTATTTTTGGTTCCTGCAATTGCGATGAGGTTGCAGACCTGCCGTTCGACTATAACATACGCAACCTGCCAACCATTCTTTTCTTCAAGGACGGCAAGGTTCAGGCACGCCTGGTAGGTAACGTTACAAGGGAGGAGATCCTTGCCGAGTTGAGCAAGCTTCAATAAAAAGTCCACGATATGAGAAAGTTTTTTCTTGCACTGACGCTGATGTTTGTGGCAGTCACTGTCTCTTTTGCACAGCAGTTCGGCATAAAGGGCGGAATGACCGCCAACAAGGTGAACATGTCCTGGAGCGTTTCGGATATGGTAAGGACAACAGGTGCCAACAGAACAGGCCTGAACATTGGTCTTGTATGCAAATTGCCTGTGACAAGCGTGTTCACATTGCAGCCGGAACTTCTTTACGTTAACAAGCACCAGTCGGTCAGATATGAAAGCTATGGTGGTGAAGAAATCATAGGCAACAGTATGAGTTACCTTCAATTGCCCGTGAACTGCCAGTTAGGTTTGAACCTGGTGATATGCAGGCCTTTTGTTTTTGCATCACCGTTCCTGGCTTATGCTCTGAACCGCAGCGGGGATGTGAACAATGAGATACCGTGGAACGATTTCAACAGATTCTCCTACGGAATAGGAGCCGGTGCCGGAATTGATATATGGAAAATACAGTTCGCTTTCAAATACAGCTGGGATTTGAACAAACTGGGAAGTCACAGCACACGAGCCGGTGAATCTTATGAAATTGAGGAGTATTTGAGCTCCAGGAACAGGGGCTTTGAACTTTCATTGGCTTTCTTCTTCTAAACAAACTGAAAGATTTTGGAATTAAATACAATAAAGGAACATCTTGGCCAGGATTGGAATGCTGTGGAGCTTCTTATGAAGGAGTCTCTTTCAAGTGACAATCCTTATATCAATGCAATCAACGGATATATGCTTTCCAATTCAGGAAAAAGAATGCGTCCGTTGCTATGTCTGCTTTCAGCAAAACTCTGCTTGAACCAGGTGACTTCATTCACCGGCAATGCGGGTTCAAAAAACACTGGCTTGGATTCTGACCATACCGCCGGTCTGATGCCAAGGTCGGTGCATGCCTGTGCGGCAGCGGTAGAGATACTTCATAACGGAACCCTCATGCATGACGATGTTGCCGATGGCAGCGGTCTGCGCCGCGGCAAACCAAGCGTGAATTCCATCTTCGGCAATGCCGCATCTGTTCTTTCCGGAGACTACTGGTTCTCAAAATCCTTCCTGCTGGTTTATCGCAACTGCGGGCCTGATATTCTTGAACTCTTTGCAGACGCAATCATAAATCTTTCCACAGGCGAGCTCATACAGCTTGACAAGGCCAGCAAGCTTGACACCACATTCAAGGAGTACTGCCGCATAATCGAGGGCAAGACCGCCTCATTATTTTCCACAGCGATAGTTGGAGGAGCTCTCTGCGCCCTTGCCTCAACCACGCTGGGCCGGTCAGGTGAGCATATGGTGAACGCTTTGAGGAAGTACGCTCTGAATCTGGGTCTGGCCTTCCAGATGCGTGACGATATATTTGATTATACTCCGGACATTGACTCAGGCAAGCCTGCCGGTCAGGATCTTCTTGAGCACAAGATTACCTTGCCGCTCATATGCGCAATGCGCAACGGAGGCAAGGAAATACTATCGGCAGTGGAAAAGATTGCTCCTTCAAATCCTGAAAATGAGCAGCACATTGCACAGGTGCTTGACTTTGTAAAGAAATGGTCAGGCGTCCCTGTTGCGCAGATGGTTCTTGACGAGTACATAGAGAAGGGCATTTCCGCTTTGGAAGAATTCACAGATTGCCCTGAAAAGCGTCTTCTTGTGGAATTCGCCCGTTTCGTAGGCAAGCGCAGAGTGTAACTTACCTCTTTCACCTGCTTTGTCATGTTCTGCACTGTGGTACTCACAGACTGGTATTCTGCAACAGTTTGTAGGTGTCGGGTGAGAGCGGGAGGCCTTTTTCAGGTGGGTGGTTCTCAAAGAACCTATTTTGAAGGATATCAGGCGGGGGCATTTGCTCACCAGAACCAATAGTTGATCTGTGATGTATGAGTGAACGGGTATTCATCAGGACGCAAAAGGATTTTACGCCTCAGGAAGTGAGGCATGCTTTTGAATTATATGACGAAAATAAATATAGTTTTATGAGAAAAAACATTTATATAATTGTAATAGCAATCTTGGTTGCAAGTTGCAACAAGGCAGCGGACACTGTTGTATTAGGAACCATCCATACTGCAGACAAGGATGCTCCTGTTGCTGAAGCCATTGCCATTAAGGACGGTAAATTCATTTATGTGGGAGACAAGGCAGGCGTTGAAGTTTATATCAAGGATGGTGTCACACAGCTTGTTGACCATACCGATAAAGGAATGGTGATGCCCGGATGTTTCGAAGGACACGCACATTATCTGATGGGCAACTCTTTTGGATGTATGGGCGGGCTGTCACTTGATCCTCTGGAGGATGATGTCAACTCGTTCTTTGAAAAACTTAAGCTTGCATACACAGATGCAAAGGAGAAAGGCAAAACCTGCATTTTCGGCTTTGGGTGGAATTATTTTCCTTCCTTACAAAGGGAATGCCTGTACGCGAGCAGCTCGATGCCATCTGCCCGGACATAGCCGTATTCATTCATGACTCTGAAGGGCACAAGAGCCTTGCGAATTCCGTATGTCTGCGAAATGCAGGTATAATTGACGCTGAAGGCAATGTCCTCAAGGGAGAAATCAGAGGCGGAGAGATTTGTATGGATGCTGCGGGGAAGCCTGACGGACTTCTTCTTGAGCAGGCTGTTGCGTACGTGCGAAACAGAGGTCTCAATTTTGATGCGCTTCTTACCGACGAGGTTGCCACTCAGACCATTCTGATGTCACAGCAGATGCTTCTGGCCAACGGATATGTATCATATATGGACGGATGGTCTAACTTTTTCGGCACCCAGCGTTATTTTGAAGTAGCCAATAAATTGGATGCTGCGGGCGAACTGCATATTCTTCTTGGGATGACATACGAATTCGACAGTTCCTGCGAGGATGTAGATGCCGAGCTTGCCAAGGCTTTCGAAAACAGAAAGTATTCCAAGGGGCACATCAACGCCAACTATGTCAAGCTGTTCATTGACGGAACAGTAGAGGGCGGCACAGGTCTTACCCTTGAATCTTATCCCGACGGGCACCCTGGTATTGCCAACTGGGAGGAGGATGAAGTCACCGACATCACCGGCAAGGCCAACGCACAAGGCTTTACAATACATATCCATACAATGGGCGACGGTGCAGTACACCGCGCTGTCAATGCGTTTGTGGCAAAGGGAACAAAGGAAGCCAGAAACACTCTGGTACACGTACGCAATATGCCGCAGGAAGATTTCCAAAGGGTTGCCGACAACAATATTGTAGTGGTCAGCGGCATACTATGGCACATTCTTCCTGATGAACTGTGGGAACCGATCAAGCTGGTTGCTCCGGCTGGCGTGGCATGGAAATCCTATCCGATGAAGTCCTATTTCAACAACTCCATAGTTATGACTTCACATTGTGACTATCCTGCAACATCAGGCTCGCCATACGATCCTTTCGGCATTATGGAGATTGCTGTTACTGGAAGTTGTCCTTTCCCCGGAGAACCGGACAGATACACCAGACCTTGGTGGCCGGAGGAACTCATCACCCGCGAGCAGGCTCTTCAGGCACTTACTATCAATGGAGCATGGCAGATGCACTGCGAAAATGAAAGAGGAAGCATCAAGGTAGGGAAATATGCCGACTTCCTGCTTGTTGACAAGGATGTGATGGAATGCCCGGTGAGGGATATTCATAATACGAAGGTAGTCTCCACCTGGTTCGAAGGAGAAAAAGTGTATCAAGCTGAATAATAAAATCGCATTGACATCACAGGTTCCATAGAGGTTGGCAAGTCAGCGGAGCTTGTGATTCTTGACGGAGATCTTGAGAACACTCCGGTTGAAGACATCTGCAAGCTCAACGTTACAGAGACCATCATCAAGGGCAAGACCGAATACAAGGCCGAATAGGGATTCTTGAAAGAATCCTGGCCTTGTACTCATCGATTATTTCAGGTCCTTGAGGTATGGGTAGAGGAATTCCGCCATACGCATGAACCCAAGGTCGGTGAGGTGGGCTCCATCAACAGAGGCCTCGTTGTCAGGACCGGTTGCCGCGCCCTCCATAGGTTCCTCGGCGCTGTGGGTACCACCTATTTCCAGATACTGCAGATTGAGACCTTCCGCCTTCATTTTTTCGTAAAGTTCGTGCCAGATTGCATCCTCCTGATTAACGTCGTCACGGGTTCCTGCATCAAGCCACTGATACTGATAAGGATAGTTGCTTATCATGATAATGGGAATATCGGGGTGCGCGGCTGCGAGTGTCCTGATGAAGGTCTCTGTGCTGTCCCTTACTATTTTCTTGGTGCAGTTGCCAAGACAGTCAATCAGATATGCGCCTGCGTCAATCCTTGCCATTTCTTCGGCCATGATTTTATCCATACGGCCGTTACCGCTGAAGCCGAGATTTATGCACTCGCGTTTGAGCATTCTTGAAAGTATGCTTGTATATACCATTCCCGGGCGTGATGCGCATCCGCCCTGGGTTATGCTGGTTCCATAAATGACGAGAGGTTTTGTTGCGTTGCCGCCGAAAGAATTGCTGCCAATCACGGTAGGCTGTTCAAGAACAGCGGTGCTGTCAACGCCAAGGGCAAGTTTCACCACGCCATCGTAGAGTGGGAAGAACATAACATAATCCCTCATCTGTCCGTCCATGTTCCTGCGGAAGACATTGATTGATTCCTTGCCGTTAGGCTGGGCTGTGCCTGCAAAGCGCCACTGCTTGCCGTCAAAGGCGTACAGGTCAAATCCGCAGATGCCGGTAGGTGTCATATGGTTCATCCTGAAGTTGTTGAGCAGTGTCCACTTTGCGCCTATGGTCTTGGAATTGGTGCGGAACCTCAGTGCAATACCTGCGCTGTTCTGCCCCAGATCCCATACCGCCTGCCTTACCTTGCCCTCGATTCTGGCCGAAAGCCTTGTATAGTAACCATCGTTTACAGCTTCCGGATTCTGTTCATTGTTTTGCTGAGACAGTATGTTCGTATCCGCCTTTGCAGCATTGCCATTATTGGCAGGTTTCTGCATGTTCACATCGTATTCGGTGGCATCCTTTACCTGAGCGTCCTTCTGTGCACTGCCTTCTCTCACGCAGTCCTTGAAACCCTGGTTTACAAGCGGAAGCCCCAGTTCGCGTACATCATAATATTTGAGTTCTGATGCCTTCTGGGCATACATTTTTCCACCGGCGATGGTTAATATCACAACTGAGGCAATGGTTAATATCCTTTTCATACTCATACAAAAATTTAAGTCACTACAAACTTACGAAAAATACATTTATTTAGTAATGGTTAAAAAATAACTTGGTAAAGTTCATGACCTTTTTACGAGATAATTCCACTTGGGAAGGATTTCCTGAAAGATGATTCTGTGTTTGAGATCCTTCTCGTAGGATTCGTCAATCGGTCTTTGTATATCAT
>JAZRWT010000257.1:0-2890 GCA_045599845.1 Candidatus Egerieisoma sp.
AACAATCTCACATCTGACGATATCGTAATTGAACTTGCAGACCCGTCACGCGCAGGCATCATATCACCGGCAGAGCAGCCAGAGAACGAAGACATCCTCATGCTCATCATGCCAATGCTCCTCAACGATTAAACATCCGTAACGCAAAACAAGTTTGTATAAATGAAAATAAATCTTACAAGACCTCTTGTCATCTTTGACCTTGAAACCACCGGTCTTGATACGGCGAAGGATCATATAATCCAGATTTCATACATAAAGGTTGGGCCCGATGATAACGAAATACGCAAGAACCATTTCGTAAATCCAGGAATGCCGATACCACAGGTTGTTGTGGACCTTACCGGAATCACCGACGAGATGGTAAAGGATGCCCCTACGTTCAAGGAACTGGCACCGGCTTTGGTTACCGAGTTCGAGGGATGCGACTTTGCAGGATTTAACAGCAACCGCTTTGACGTTCCGTTTCTTGCAGAGGAGTTTTTGCGCAACGGAGTGAACTTCGACTTCTCCAAATGCCGTCTCATCGACGTCCAGAACATCTATCATAAGATGGAACGACGCAACCTTGCCGCTGCCTATAAGTTCTACACAGGACGTAAGATGGAAGATGACTTCCAGGCTCACCTTGCCGATCAGGACACGGAGGCCACCTACAGGGTACTTCAGGCAGAACTTGACATGTATGCTCCTGGAAAACAGGAAGAGGAAGGGCGTGAACTTGTTAATGACGTGGACTTCCTTGCCGACTTCTCAAGGATGAGTGATAACATTGACTTTGCCGGAAGAATGGTGTGGAAACCATTGCTTGACAGTGAGGGCAACGTCAAGAAGGACCAGAACGGCAAGGAAATAAAGAAGGCTTATTTCAATTTCGGGAAATATAAGGACGAATCCGTTTACAACGTAATCAAGCGCGATCCAGGTTGGATAAGCTGGGTACTGACATCCGACTTCCCTGCCGAGACGAAACAGTGGATTCAGCGCTTCCAGTTAATGGCTAAAACTCATAATTCGTGAAGAACTTTATCTCAGCAATATCATTGAAACCACTGCTCCTGACTATAATGTTGGGAGCAGTCGGCATATATTGCAATGCGCAGGAATTGCAGGCACGATTCAACATTAACCATTCACAGATTCAAGGCACGGACGTTGCTGTCTTTGATAAGTTCAAGGAGGTTATGGAGGAGTTTGTCAACCAGCACCAATGGACGGACTTGCATTTCCAGGAGAATGAACGAATACAATGCACGTTCAGCATTACCGTAAAGAAGTACGACCCTTCAACGAATCTCTGGACCTGTACTGCCATCATCCAGGCAAACAGGCCTGTTTACAACAGTTCCTACAATTCATCCTTCTACAACAACACCGACAAGGACTTTACGTTCTCGTTCAGCCAGTTTGACCAGTTGGAGTATAACGAGGACATGATTGACAATCAGCTGACGGCAATCATTGCCTACTATGCCTACCTGATTATCGGCTGGGACCTTGACACGTTTTCACCGAAAGGCGGTGAGGAAGTCCTGCAGCGTTGTATGAAGTTGGTCAATAATGCGCAGACACTCGATTTCCCCGGGTGGAAGTCATTTGACGATACACGCAACCGCTTTGCCATCATCAATGATTATCTTGATGGAGCCATGGAACCATTCCGGCAGTTGCAATACGACTATTACCGCAAGGGACTCGACGAGATGGCCAACAATGCTGAACGTGGTCGTACGGAGATTACCACCGCTATCGAGGAACAATTGAAGAAAGCCCACGAGGACCGTCCGCTTAGCCTGTTGCCGCAAATATGGACAGACTACAAGAAAGACGAGATTGCAAACATTTACAAAGGGAAAGGCACGCAGAAAGAAAAGGAATCCGTCTATGACATTCTATTTTCCATCAATCCGTCACAAAACAGCAGTTGGGAGAAGATAAAGCAATAATCTATTCATGCTCAAATCATTACACATCAAGAATTTCGCACTTATTGACGAGTTGGACATCACGTTCGACTCTGGTTTCTCTGTGATTACGGGCGAGACAGGTGCTGGTAAAAGCATAATACTCGGTGCAATTGGCCTGCTACTCGGACAAAGAGCAGATGCGAAAGCAATCAAGCCAAATGCCCAGAAGTGTGCAATTGAAGCTCATTTTGACCTCTCATGCTACGGGATGGAAGCATGGTTTGATGAAAACGAACTTGATTGTGAAACAGAAGACTGCATACTTCGCCGTGAACTTACAGCTACAAGCAAAAGCCGATCTTTCATCAACGACACCCCTGCCACGCTGCATCAGATGAAGGAACTGGGAGAAATGCTGATGGACGTGCACTCACAGCATCAGAACCTGCTGCTTCAAAAAGAGGACTTCCAGCTTAATATCGTTGACATCATTGCCCAGAACACAGAAGAGCGTACGACATACCGTCTCGCTTATAACGCCTACCTTGAAGCGGAGAAACGCCTTGAAGAGTTAAGGCAACAGGTGGCAGAGAACCAGCTAAACGAGGAATATATGCGTTTCCAGTTTGAGGAACTGAATAAAGCCGCGTTGAACCCTGGCGAGCAAGAGGAACTTGAACAGGAAGCAGAGGCAGCCAATCATACGGAAGAAATAAAGAGTGCGCTGTTTGAGGCAGACACACTTCTGCAAGGTGAGGACGAAAACGTTCTGTCATTCATGAAAAGGATTGCATCGAGTGTTAATTCCATTTCCGGTGTATTCCCTCGCGTCAGCGATCTGGCAGAGCGCCTTGATTCGGCATACATCGACATCAAGGACATGGCGTCGGAAATCTCAGATGCTATTGACGAGGTGGACTTCGACCCAGCAAGGCTTGAATTTATCAACAACCGACTGGATTTGATTTATTCATTGCAACGTA
>JAZRWT010000258.1:0-2328 GCA_045599845.1 Candidatus Egerieisoma sp.
ATTGCATATTAAGAAAAAAGAAAGTACCTTTGCCCACCGATTCCAAAAACTGGGAAACAATATAAAAACCATATAACAATGAAGAGAACATTCCAGCCTTCCAACAGGAAGAGAAAGAACAAGCACGGTTTCCGTGAGAGAATGGCCACAGCAAACGGCCGTCGCGTACTTGCATCACGCAGAGCAAAGGGCCGCAAGAAGCTTACAGTTTCTGACGAATACTGCGGTAACAAGAAGTAATACTGCAATATTGTAGATATCAGATTTACCGTCCAGTTTGTGCGCCGGACGGTTTTTTTTGTAATAATACCTAAGAAAAAAGAATGGAGCGGCCAGATTAACCGGTCGCTCCATTACTTTATCAAGTATAATTATACTTATCTGGTACCACCAGCCCACCATACAGGCTCTGAATACACGTACATCCCATCTCCATATGCTTCCTTAACATTTGGATTGGAACTGGTATCAGCTGTACCGTAAGGACCACGAAGTGGGAACTTATCCTTTTTCGGATTAGCAAAAGAATAAACATCTTCTTTCAGAGCCTTCAGTCTGCGTACATCATTATAGCACTCTGTTGACTCTCCGTTTGCTCCCCAGAATGCAATATACTTCTGAAGCATAACTTCCTTGACAGGATTCGCATCGAACAGAGGTACAACTGATGACTCAAAATATTCATCAATATCTTCAGCAGAAATATCGGTCTTTTCCGGAGCCTCAAGTCCACCGTATTCAAGGAGAGTTGGAGAATTGAGAGCTGCATCAAGGTTCTCAACGAAATTTGCCATTCCAGCAGCAATAGCTGATTTAAGGACTGACTTTGCCTCTTCAATTCTGTTGAGTCTTGCCAAGGCTTCAGCCTTCAGGAACAGGATTTCATGATAACTGAGAAGATGAACGCCTGCAACTTCTGACATACTGCTGTAATCATAAGCAAACTCGTACTGCGTCTGAATGCAATTACCGTTTTCAGGAAGATAGTCCATAACCTCATCAACAGGTATTGCGAACCAGTCATATGAATGGACATATGCCATTTCCGCACGTGGATCATTCCTTTCTGTCAGTTTACTGAACATGCTCTTGCTTGATGAGATACCATCACGGCTCCACTGGAAATCAAATGTAGGATTCTGGTTAGTGCCGTCATAAACATTCAGTGTAGCCTGTTCAGAAGCATCAGCAAAAGATTTGTCAACGTATTCAATGATTTTATTGTAGTCAGCAGCCTTGTCTGCAGAACGGGCAATCAGACGCATTGTATAACGGGCCTTGAGTCCGTATGCGAACTTTGTCCATTTTTCGACATCACCACCATAAATGAAATCATACCCCTGCAAGGTGTTGCTTGCACTCCCAAGTGATTTGATAGCATCATCAAGAAGTGCCATAATATCCTTATATATGTCCTCCTGCTTGTCAAGTTCCGGAGTCATATATTTCTTATAGTCACCTGCCTGAGAATATGGAGTGTCACCAAAAACATCTGTAGCAACAGCAGCGGCATAAGCCTGGAACATCTCACCTATTGCCTTAGCCAGCAAGTTGTCAGGTTCTGTAGTACTGCACTTCTCCACCACAATCTTTGCATTGCGGAGAACTGCATAGACATGCTGCCATGAATTGTTGAATGTAGTTGCAGCCTTTTCCTGTCCCATACGGTTTTCAACATTCCACAACTGGTTATGTGTTCCGGTCCAATGTTCGACATATGCGCCGAAATATGTGTTGAAATCACCTCCAACAACATTCTGAGCAGTAAGAAGCTCCAATTGAGGAACCATGAATTTTGCCTCAACGTCTGTAGCATGGTTCTCATCCTTGTTTATGTCATCCATGAATGACTCGGAACAACCTGCCATGGACAAAGCAATCACAGCGGCAGGAATCAATGCTATAGTCTTTCCAAATAATGATTTCATAACTGTTTTCAAATTAGAAGTTCAACGTAATTCCACCACCGAAACTTGATGAGCCCGGGAGTGTGAATCTCTCGAATCCGCCGCCCATATTGGTATTACCCTGAGAAGCTTCAGGATCAAATCCGTCCAGTGCAGTCCAAAGAATGAGGTTGCGTGCAAATGCGTTAAGCGAAAGGTTCATTTGCGGCTTCTTTATGAGATTGTATGAAAGTGCAAGTTCGCGAACCTTCAAATATGAAGTCTCATGGACTGCAGATTCAGAAATATCGCTCACAACTGACAGATAATCTGCTGCATATTCACCAGGAATCATAATATCGTTGGGAGTTCCATCTTCCTTCACAGCTGGCTTATCAAACATGAATTCCTCCTTCTCGCGGAGGTCAGCAGAAAGCTGGGT
>JAZRWT010000259.1:0-11485 GCA_045599845.1 Candidatus Egerieisoma sp.
AGGCCCGCTTGCCAGTCGGTTGTTGCCAGGACTTGACATGAGTTAAAAAAGATTAATACGAAAAAGACCTGTCCATACCAACACGTTCAGAACGCATTCTGGCGGGGGTGAGGTGGACAGGTCTGGCCCTTCAGGCCTGACCTGTCCAGCCAATAGGCATTACACGCAATTGTAAGGGGTCCATGGTGGACAGGTGTTTTTCTGGTTGGCATTATCATCAAAGCAGATGCGGGCGGCATAGACCATCTGAAAGTTTGTAATGAAAATATCAGGTTCCAGTTGGGCGGCTGCAAAGTAGTGAGGGACAAGCAAGTGGAGATGTCCGCTTGAAGATACTTGAAGATAATGGAAGCAACATGTTCCGGTGATGCAGATGCAAAGGGTCAGAGGCCAAACAAGCGGAGGGAGCTGCTGACAGGTGATGAAAACAGCATCCCATGGTGGGGTAACTGCAAAGCTACAACGGGGGCAAACAATAGGGACTGACTATTTGGTCAGCCCCATTTTTTTATTATTTTTGCAGGTTATAATGCATAAGAATGCTTGCAATATTACATGAGGCTTTTTGTAACAAAGCAAGAATGCTTGCATGATAGAGCAAGAGGTCTTTGTGGAGAAACATGAGACTCATTGCGCAAAAGAGAAGGCTTGTGTGGCAAAACACGAAGCCTTTGTGGCAAAACTAAAAGGCCTTCGTAGCACAACACGAAGCCTTTGTGGCAAGGTAGTTGCAGGCTGTGCGGGGGTGAAATTCGATGTATTGACGAATGGTGGGATTTGATGATTTGAGGAATGGTGGGATTTGACGATTTGACGAATGGCGGGATTTGATGATTTGACGAATGGTGAGATTCGATGATTTGATGAATGGTGAGGTTTGACGATTTGACGAATGGTGGGATTTGACGATTTGATGAATTGATAAACAATGAGATTCGAGCTTTTGGATAGTGACAGTGGCAGCAGGGCAAGAACGGGTTTGCTCTACACGGATCATGGTGTAGTGGAGACCCCTATCTTCATGCCGGTTGGTACTGTTGGCAGTGTGAAGGGTGTTTATCACAGGGATTTGAAGAGCGATATCAGGGCTCAGATAATCCTTGGCAATACCTATCATCTGTATCTGAGGCCTGGGTTGGATATCCTGAACAGGGCCGGAGGTCTGCACAAGTTCATTTCATGGGATGGTCCGATACTTACAGACAGCGGTGGATTCCAGGTATTTTCTCTCACAGAGAACAGGAAACTTACTGAGGAAGGTTGTACTTTCCGCTCTCACATAGATGGTTCCAAGCACCTTTTCACTCCGGAGAACAATGTTGATACCCAGCGTATGATAGGTGCTGACATAATAATGGCACTTGATGAATGCACTCCGGGCACAGCGGACTACAAGTATGCGCTCAAATCTCTCAAACTCACTCAGCGATGGTTGGAAAGGGGAGTTGCGCGTTTCAGGGAAACGGAATCATTGTACGGGTACAGGCAGTATTACTTCCCTATAGTCCAGGGTTGCGTTTATCCGGATCTGAGGCGCATGGCAGCTGAGCACGCCGTTTCCATGGACATGGACGGATATGCAATAGGAGGTCTGGCCGTTGGCGAGCCTACCGAGAAAATGTACGAGATGCTGGAAGTGGTCGAGCCTTTCCTGCCACGTGAGAAACCAAGATATCTGATGGGCGTGGGCACGCCTGCCAATATTCTCGAGGGCATTGCCAGGGGAGTTGACATGTTCGACTGCGTGATGCCTACAAGAAACGGACGCAATGGCATGCTTTTCACTTGGGATGGCATGATTAACATAAGGAACAGGAAATGGGCCGATGATTACAGTCCTATTGACCCGGTGGGTAATTCTTTTGTTGATACCACCTACTCCAAGGCCTATCTGAGACATCTGTTCATTTCAGGAGAGATGCTGGCTGCACAGATAGCATCGGAACACAACCTGGCTTTCTATCTATCGCTGGTGAGAGAGGCAGGAAAGCATATTAAAGCGGGAGACTTCGCTTCATGGAAGGATGTGGCGGTAAAGAAGCTGGAAACTAAAATCTGATTATGGCACTTAAGGATTTCAATTTCAGGATAACCCTGATAGACAAATACATAATAAAGAAGTTCCTGAGCACTTTCTTTGTTGCTCTGCTGCTTATCATAGGCATAGTCATAATCTTTGACATAAGTGAGAAGATAGACCATTTCGTTGACAGCAACGCACCGTTGGAGCTGGTAATAAATTACTATTGCAATTTCGTGCCTTATTTCTCGAACATGTTCAGTTCGCTCTTCGTGTTCATAACGGTAATTTTCTTTACATCCAAGCTGGCGGCCAACAGCGAGATTGTTGCAATACTTGCCGGGGGAATATCGTTCAAGAGACTTATGTATCCGTATTTCATATCGGCGGCAATAATTGCTATATTCTCGCTCACCCTGAATCTTTGGGTGATTCCGCCTGCAAACAAGAGCCGTCTGGCATTTGAGAAGAAATACGTGAAGGACAAATATTCAGAGTTCGGAAGGAACATGCATTATCAGATAAAACCGGGCGTGTTCATGTATGCAGAGTCGTTCAGTCCTACATATAACACTGCGTACAATTTTACTCTGGAAACAGTACGTGACAACAGGATAGTTTCAAAACTTTCAGCGGACCAGGCTCAATGGGACTCCCTGAAGCAGTGCTGGAATCTCAAGCAGTATCACTTGAGACAGTTCGTGGGAGATTGGCAGAAGGTTGAGACGGGAGAGAATATGGACACCACCATAGTGGTAACCGTTGAGGATTTCTACAGGAGGCAGAACATAGTTGAGCAGCTGAACTATCATGAGCTGAATGAATTGATTGACATGCAGATGCTAAGGGGTGACCAAATGGTGAAGTATGCGCTCATTGAAAAACATACGCGTTTTGCTATGCCTTTCTCGGCTTTCATCCTAACCTTGATAGGCGTTTCGCTTTCATCAAAGAAGAGGAGGGGCGGCATAGGACTTAACATTGGAATAGGCATAGCACTGAGTTTCTCGTACATTCTGTTCCTGCGTTTCAGCCAGATGTTCGTGCATACCGGAGCGCTGCCGCCTGGAGTGGCTCTTTGGCTGCCAAATATGATTTACGCGGCCATTGCGGCATTCCTTTACAAGATAGCTCCTAAATAGAAAGAACTTTATGAAACAAACAAAAACCATACTATGAAAAAACTACTATTATCTGCGTTTATGCTTCTGTTCGCCGTGTGTGTATATGCACAGCAGGACAATGCTCAAGCAGTGCAGGAGCAGAATGCAGCTGCTGCAGTTCAGATGCAGGACAGTTCGGCGGCAGCCGGACAGAACGTTACGGTAATCAACGAGATTGAGAATGTTGTTGTAATTGAAGAGGCTCAGGAAATGCCCGCACCTGTAAACCCGTATAAGGACATCATTCTCAAGAAAGGATTTGCTTTTGACATATGGTCCATTCTCCGCGGTCTGCTCGGCATTCTGGTAGTGGTTGCCATTGCCTGGATATTCAGCATGGACCGCAAGCACATTGACTGGGGCACTGTTGGAAAGGCTTTGGGTCTGCAGTTCATAATAGCTGTGAGCGTGCTTATGTTCCCGGCAGTTCAGACCTTCTTTGAAGTGTGCGGAAAATGCTTTGTGGCAGTGCTCGGCTGGACCAAGGCAGGTACCGACTTCCTGCTTGCTCCGCTTACAGATACCACCAGATTCGGATTCGTGTTCGTGTTCAACATACTTCCTACAATCATATTCTTCTCAGCTCTCACCAGCCTGCTGTTCTACCTTGGAATACTTCAGAAGGTGGTTTACGGACTTGGATGGTGCCTGTCAAAGGTTATAAGGCTCTCAGGTGCAGAGTCACTTTCCTGCGTAGGCAATATTTTCCTCGGTCAGACTGAAGCGCCTCTCATGGTGAAGGAATTCATTCCTTCAATGACCAGGTCAGAGGTAATGCTCATCATGACTTCCGGAATGGCAACGATGAGCGGCGGAGTTCTTGCAGCGTACATAGGAATGCTAGGAGGCGGTGACTCCTTGATGGAGGTTGAGTTTGCAAAGCATCTACTCAGCGCCTCAGTGATGGCCGCTCCTGGTGCCATTGCAATGGCAAAGATAATCCTGCCTCAGACCGAACCTATTGACAATACACTTCAGGTTTCAAAGGAGAAAATAGGAAAGAACGTACTGGATTCAATATCAAACGGAGCAACAGACGGTTTCAAGCTCGCAGCCAATGTTGCCGCCATGCTCCTTGTGTTCTATGCCCTCATTGCCGGCTTCAATTATATTTTCGGGCTGATTGGCAACTGGACAGGCCTTAACCAGCTCATAGCAAGTGCAACTGATGGAAGGTTCACAGGTATTTCACTTCAGTTCATACTGGCATACGTATTCTATCCTGTAATCTGGCTTACCGGCATAAGCGGGGCCGATCTTCCGTTGGTTGGCCAGCTTCTTGGCGAAAAACTCATAATGACAGAATTCGTTGGATACCAGTCACTGGCAACAATGCTTCAGACAGGAGCCTTCGCATCGGCCAAATCTGCTATAATGGGAACCTACGTTCTCTGCGGTTTCGCCAATTTTGCATCCATAGGAATTCTCATAGGCGGTATAGGTGGCATGGCTCCAAGCAAGAAGGCAATGATCTCCTCATACGGATTACGCTCATTGCTGGCAGCAGCCCTTGTTGCACTTGTAAGTGCAGCCATGGTGGGCATGTTCCTGGTATGACGTAGATGAAAAGTTGATAGTCTGCCTCGGAGAGAGGGTATAACATCAAGAAAGTGCGGTGGAAAGAGGTTTCGCAAGCCTTCCGCAAGTTCTTGAAACAATAAATCAAATGCTTGCGAAACTTGAGTTGTTGAGATAATATGACATCTACAGAAATAAGAGAAACTTTCTTGAAATTCTTTGAATCCAAGGGGCACTCAATAGTGAAATCGGCTCCTATGGTTGTAAAGAATGACCCTACTTTAATGTTCACCAATGCCGGCATGAACCAGTTCAAGGACATATTCCTTGGCAATGCCGCTCCAAAGAGCAAGCGTGCCGCAGACAGTCAGAAGTGTCTGCGTGTAAGCGGCAAGCACAACGATCTCGAGGAGGTTGGAATGGATACATACCACCACACCATGTTCGAGATGCTTGGAAACTGGAGTTTCGGAGATTATTTCAAGGAGGAGGCCATAGCATGGGCATGGGAGCTTCTTACAGAAGTGTTCAAATTGAACAAGGAAATTCTGTATGCCACTGTTTTCGAGGGATATGAAAAGGATGGTCTTTCAATGGACATGGAGGCATACAACAGCTGGCTGCGTTTCCTGCCTGCAGACCATATAATCAAGGGCAACAAGAAGGACAATTTCTGGGAGATGGGCGATACAGGTCCATGCGGTCCTTGCAGTGAGATACACATTGACCTGCGAAGCGATGCCGAACGTGCGCAGGTACCAGGAGCGGAAATGGTAAACAAGGGCCATCATCTTGTAATAGAGATATGGAACCTTGTGTTCATGCAGTACAACAGGAAGGTTAACGGACAATTGGAAGCCCTGCCTGCAAAGCATGTTGATACAGGAATGGGTCTTGAACGTCTTTGCATGGCAATGCAGGGCAAGCAGAGCAATTACGATACTGACGTGTTCCAGACTCTGATTGGCGCAATCTGCACCATGAGCGGAAAGAAATATGGTGAAAATGCACAGACAGACATAGCAATGCGTGTGATTTCAGACCATATCCGCGCCATAAGTTTCTCCATCTGTGACGGCCAGCTGCCATCCAACGTGAAAGCAGGTTATGTGATAAGAAGAATCCTCAGAAGGGCAGTGAGATATTACTACACCTTCCTTGGAATAAAGGAGCCTATGCTTTACAGACTGGTTCCAACACTTGTTGCTCAGATGGGTTCCGCATATCCGGAAATTGCCACGCAGCAGGCTTTGGTTGAAAAGGTTATAAAGGAAGAGGAGGAGGCATTCCTCAGAACCCTCTACAAAGGAATAAAGCTTCTTGACGATCTCATGGAAAAGACCAGGCAGACAGGAGGCAAGCTGGAAATCAACGGAAAGGACGCTTTCGTGCTTTACGACACCTTCGGTTTTCCTATTGACCTCACCGAGCTGATAGCAAAAGAAAACGGCTTTGCTGTAAATCTTCCGGAATTCGAGAAGGAGCTTGGCAAGCAGAAGGATAGAAGCCGCAACGCCACTTCGATAGAGGAAGGTGACTGGGTTGAGCTGGCACCTTATTCCGGCACAGAATTCACCGGTTATGACAAACTCAGCGAGGATTGCATACATATACTCAAATACAGAACTGTAAAGGCTAAGGGCAAGACCAGTTACCAGCTTGTGTTTGACAGGACTCCTTTCTATGCAGAAAGCGGCGGACAGGTTGGCGATACCGGAACCATTACCGGAGAAGACGGAAACGAACTTGCCATTGTGAATACAATAAAGGAGAACGGCTTGAGAGTGCATGTTGCCGATATGATACCTGTTTCCCCTGAAATCTGTTTCAAGGCCAGTGTCAACAGGGAGAGAAGAGCCGCCATTGCTGCAAACCACAGCGCAACCCACCTCCTGCACTACGCATTGAGAAGCATTCTTGGCACTCATATAGAGCAGAAGGGCTCGTATGTCTGTGACGGTTATTTCAGACTTGATTTCTCTCATTTCGAGAAGATATCTGACAGCGATTTGAGAAAGGCTGAGAAAATGGTGAATGCCCTTATACGCGCCAACGCGGTCCTTGAGGAAAAAAGGGACCTTCCAATAGAACAGGCACGTCAAATGGGCGCAATGGCTCTTTTCACCGAGAAATACGGAGACAAGGTGAGAGTCATTAAATTCGGTGATTCAATAGAGTTCTGCGGTGGCACGCATACATCGGCAACAGGAAACATAGGGTTGTTCAAGATTGTTTCCGAATCTGCAGTTGCAGCAGGTATCCGCAGAATAGAAGCAGTGACAGGCGCTGCGGCCGAGGAAATGTTCAACAACATGCAGGATGTGTTCACAACACTCAAATCACTGTTCAACAACACTCCAGACCTTGCACAGAGCATTACCAGACTCATTGCTGAGAACGATACAATAAAGAAGAATGTTGAAGAACTGCTCAAGGAGCGCGCCGTTGGCATAAAGAACAATCTCCTGAGCAAGTCCAAGACAATAAACGGATATAATGTAATCACCCTCAACGGTCCTATGAAGCCGGACATGGTAAAGAACATTGCATTCATGCTCAAGAACGAAACGAGCAACACAATCTTTGCCGCAGCAACTTCATACGAAGACAAACCAACTCTTACTCTCATGTACACAGATGATTTGGTGAAGAGCGGATTCAATGCCGGCAAGGACGTGCGCGAAGCTGCCAAACTCATAAACGGCGGCGGAGGCGGACAGCCTTCATTGGCATCGGCCGGTGGCAAGAATATTGCAGGACTGTCACAGGCTCTTGAAGCAATGGTGAGTGCAGCCGTCAAATAGCTTTGGGCAAATAATAAGACTTTTGAAATGAAGAAACTTGATCAATACATGCTCAAGTCCTTTCTGGGACCGTTAGTCATGACCTTCCTCATAGTGATTTTCGTGCTTATGATGCAGTTCCTGTGGCTGTACATAGACGAACTTGTGGGAAAGGGATTGAGTTTTGGCATAGTGCTTGAGTTCATAGGATGGGGCAGCGCAACGCTTATTCCGCTTGCTCTTCCGCTTGCCACACTTCTGGCTTCAATCATGACAATGGGCAACATGGGTGAGAACAACGAGCTGCTTGCAATGAAGGCGGCCGGAATATCTCTTGGTAGAATAATAATGCCGCTCATCTGCGCATCGGTTATCATAAGCGTAGGAGCCTTCTTCATTTCAAACGACCTCATTCCTGTGGCCTGGAACAAGATTTACACCTTGCGTGACGATATAGGTTCCACCAAGGAGGAAATAAAGATTCCAACCGGCATATTCTATTCCGGTGTGGAAGGCTACACCATAAGGATTGAGGACAGGGATAAAAACAATATGATGCATGGAATAATGCTTTACAATCATTCCAATGCATATAATGGCAATGTAAACCTTACCCTTGCGGATTCAGGCAATGTTAAAATGGCCGAAAACAAGGAAAGCATGATTCTCACCTTGTACAATGGCGTGAATTATGAAGAGGAGAATACCTTGAATTACAGAGATACTTCATTGGTTCTCAAACAGATAGATTTTTCAATGCAGCAGATGGTGATTCCGTTGAAAAACTATGCCTTCAAGAAAACCAAGGATGCGAAGTACAGCAGTGAGGTAATGACCAAGTCATTGGAGACATTGCGCAAGGACAGGGATTCCCTGGGACATATTTATGACAGTGTGCTTGTGAACTGCTTCGATAGGGCGAACAATGCTTCAAACCTGGTTTACAGGTATCAGCATCAGAGTTCAAGGATTCAGCAGTACAAAGGGAGCATTGATTATGACGAATTGTTCCATTGGAGCAGCCCTTCCGAGGAGGAGGAAGCTCTGGAGCAGGCCAGGATGCATATTGATAATCAGATAAACAATCTCAGTTTCATAGACAATGAACTTTTCAATGTTGCTTATCCGTTGCGCCGTTCCAAGATAGAATCGTTCAGGAAATTCAGCCTCTCGCTTGCGTGCCTGCTGTTTTTCTTCGTTGGGGCTCCGCTGGGTGCCATAATAAGGAAGGGAGGATTGGGAACACCTGTGATAATATCCATTCTTTTCTTTGTGGTGTACTGGGTCTTTGACATAAGCGGAAAGAAACTGGCCAACGATGCGGAGCTCACACCTTTCATGGGCGCTTTCATGTCCTCATTCGTGCTTATTCCAATAGGAACTTTCCTTACTTACAAGGCAATCAAGGATTCAGCCATTTTCCATGCCGATGCTTATAAGATTTTCTTCACAAGGCTAAAGGACCGTTTGTCTTACACTTATGATAGGTACAGAAATCATTTCAAGGTGACCCGCCTGCTGAGAAGGGGCGCTTTTGGAAAGAAACAGCCGAAAATCCGTTGATTTCTCGGCCAAATGTTGAACAATGGCCCGATAATGGCCATATTTTCGGCCAAGAAATGAATGATGCGAAAATGAAACCGAAAATTGTATATATGGGCACACCGGAGTTTGCGGTGGAGCCGTTGAAAGCCCTGCTTGAGGCAGGATATGAAGTTGCCGCCGTTGTTACGGTGCCTGACAGGCCGAGCGGACGCGGTTGCAGGATAAGCCAGAGCGCGGTCAAGAAATTCGCTCTTGAAAATGGTCTGCCTGTGCTGCAGCCGGAAAAACTCCGCGATGAGGAATTCCTTGCACAGCTCAGGGAAATAAATGCGGATATGTTTGTGGTTGTGGCTTTCAGGATGTTGCCATCGGTAGTGTGGAAAATGCCAAGACTGGGAACTTTCAACCTCCATGCCTCCCTGCTGCCTCAGTACAGGGGCGCTGCACCTATCAACTGGGCAATAATCAATGGCGAGAAGGAAACAGGTGTTACAACTTTCATGCTCGACGAGCAGATAGATACAGGCGGAATCCTGCTTCAGGAAAGGACAGAAATCGGGGATGGCGAGAATTTGGGTCAGCTGTATGACCGCCTCATGCTCATGGGATCATCACTTGTGCTGCGTACGGTTGAGGGTCTGGTAGCAGGAACTTTGGAGCCGAAGGCACAGACCGGTATCATTGCTGCTTCCTGCAAAAATGAGGAGAACGCAGCGGAAAGTGCAGAAAATGTTTCGGATGAAACGGAAGCAGTTGAATTGAAGACCGCCCCTAAAATAAACAAGGATATCTGCCGCATTGACTGGAAGCAGCCTGCGGAAAAGCTATGTTATCTTGTTCGCGGTCTTTCACCATATCCGGCTGCCTGGAGCACGCTGACAAACGATGAAAAGAGCATTGATGTGAAACTTTTCGAGGTTCATTGCGATTCATGTCCGGATTGTACCGACAGCCTGAGCCGTTATTGCGCCGAGCCGGGGACAATAATCACCGATGGCAAGAGCTATCTGAAAGCTGCAACGTCAGACGGCATGCTTTACATTGATTCACTGCAAATTGCCGGCAAACGGAGAATGAACGTGAAGGAATTCCTCATGGGATTCAGGGATGCAGAAAAATTCCGTTTCGTGAATTTCCGCCAGGAACAAAGCCTTTGACAGGATGAACATGGCAACAGCCATAAGTTCTTGGAAAGGAATAAATTAAAAGCTTGCAAAACTTGAGTAAGATGTTCTGGAAGAGAAAATATGTATATAACAAGCATACTGAACTCTTTGAAGTGCACCGCCTTCCAATAAAGCGGTATTTTCAGGGAGGCTTCACCATGTTTGTTGTAAGCGTTTGCCTCTTCTTTGTTTACATGTTCATATACCGGTATTATTTCGGCGGAACCCTGCCCAAGACGCTGGATTTGCAGCTCAAGTCCATAGCTTTGAAATCAAAGCTGGAACTTCTTGAAAAGGACATGCTTTCCAAGGACGAGGCTCTGCAGGAACTTCAATTGAGAGACAACAATGTTTACAGGCCTATTTACGGACTTGAGGAAATATCGGCTCAGGAAAGGAATTCCTCAATCACTTCCGAAGGCAGGTATGACAGTCTGGATCTGTTCATTGAAGGAGTCTATGTTTCCCAGATTGAGCGCACCATTGATATGCTTTACAAGAAGGCATACATACAGAGCGTTTCATACGATGAGGTCCTGGCTTTTGCCACACGTTCCGATGACATGGCACGCTGCGTTCCTGCCATACCTCCGGCAAACATGGACAGGGTAAGGCTTGTAAGCCGCTATGGTTACCGTTCCGATCCTTTTACCAGAGCCTACACCTATCATTCAGGAATAGACCTCTCAGGCCGCAGAGGAGAACATATACATGCCACTGGCGATGGTAAGGTCTGTGAGGTTGGCAGAATGTTCCACGGCTACGGACTGCAGATAGTTGTGAACCATGGCTTCGGTTACAAGACAAGGTATGCGCATCTGAGCAGGGTGTATGTGAAATTGGGAGACAAGGTGAGCAGGGGGGATTACATAGGCGATCTTGGAAACACAGGGCGTTCAACCGGCCCTCATCTTCATTATGAAGTCATATACAGGGGAAACAGGGTGAATCCTTTGAATTATTTCAATACAGGAATGAAGGGGGCCGAGTACAGGACACTCGTTTCGGACACACCGGTTTCAGGAAAGGTCAATAAATGAAACAGCAGATATGAAACTGTTCAGATACGATGAGAAAAAGCGTGTTTTCGTTGAGGTGGACCGCGGAATGAAGTGGCTGCTCAAGACAGGACTCATAATGTTTGCCTGCAGTCTTGCCCTGTCTGTGCTTTACTACGTGATATTCTCTAACGTTTACAGCACAAAGGAGGAAAAACTTCTTGAGATGGACAATGCACGCATGGAGCAGGAGATAGCCAGTATAGAAGCAAGGCTGAATGTCCTGGACAGC
>JAZRWT010000260.1:0-6951 GCA_045599845.1 Candidatus Egerieisoma sp.
CACCAGCTGTTTTTCTCCCTGCGTGAAAAGCACGGCCAAACTATAATCATTGTCACCCATGACAACTCTCTGGCCACCATGGCGGACCGAATGGTAACAATGCAGGACGGAGTCATAATACAATGACGGATACCAAGTTATTCAGATTACAAAAATTCTCCATCACCCAGGAGCACAGCGCCTTGAGAATAGGAACGGATGCCGTGCTTCTGGGTTGTTCCGTTACCATTCCAGAATGCAGGAGCGTGATAACATACTGCAACCCTGCAAGTACCGGCAATGGCAAACTTTCTGAAGGGCGGGATAATGATAATACGGACAGAATAAGAATACTGGACATAGGAACAGGATGCGGAATCATACTGCTGATGCTCGCCCAGAAAGCTATTGAGGCAGGTTTCACTGAAATTGAACTCACAGGACTGGACATTGATTCAGGCTCCATTTCCGATGCCTGCACCAATGCGGAACTCTTTGCGCAAGCCTTTGGATTTACAAAACAATATTCTTCCACCGGCGATAGTTCCTCCACTGATTTATCTTTCATCAAGCCTGCAGCATTTCCTGATTGCTCACAAATCTGCAAATATGATGTAAACTGCCCTGAAAGAACTGCAAGACTGGACATTCATTTGAACTGCATATCTCTGCAGCAATTTGCAAGAACTTCCACAGAACAATATGATATCATTGCAAGCAATCCTCCTTTCTTCATAAACTCGCTCAAAAGTGCAAGTGTTGAAGATAAAATTGCCAAGCATAATGACAGCCTCCCGCAGGAAGACCTGGCGGCAGGTGCCTGGAAACTTCTTGCTCCCAACGGCAGTTTCCACCTGATTCTTCCGCCAAACGAAGCGCAATGCTTCATGAAACTATGCTCCGGACGAAAAGCATTGAACAAAGAATACACGAACTCCTTCTCAAGCTGCAAATGCAATGATAACTTGACAATCAAAAGCATTACCTCTTTCAAAACCACTGCCGCCAAGCCTGCGAAAAGGTGGGTGCTCCAGTTCCATAAATGCAGCAATCAGCCAAAGCCCGGCACATCTGTTACAGAAAGAGCAGACACTGCTGGCGGAAACAAATGCACTATCGCAGTAGAAAATAATGAAAACGTAATGTTCAATGGGGTGCAACAGAGGGAAATGGTAATGATGCGCTCCAATGAGGAAGGGAAGGGGCCGGCTGCAACAAGTTCAAAAAAAGAGGCATTCACTGAAGAATACCTCTCGTTCGTCAAGGATTTCCTGCTCTATTAGGCTGTAAATTCCTCTTAATCAAGTTTCAGCACTGCCATGAAGGCGCTCTGAGGAACCTCTACGTTTCCAACCTGGCGCATACGGCGTTTGCCTTTCTTCTGCTTTTCAAGAAGTTTGCGCTTACGGGTTATATCGCCGCCGTAGCACTTTGCGGTAACGTCCTTTCGTACCGCTTTTACGGTTTCACGGGCAATTATCTTGGCTCCTATTGCGGCCTGAATTGCAATGTCAAACTGCTGACGAGGGATGAGTTCCTTGAGTTTCTCGCACATCCTGCGGCCGAAATCGTATGCATGGCCACGGAAAATCAACGAACTCAAAGCATCAACCTGCTCGCCGTTGAGCAGAATGTCAAGTTTCACCAAGTCGGATTTGCGGAAATCAATAATATGGTAATCGAATGAAGCGTAACCCTTTGAAATTGACTTGAGCTTGTCATAGAAATCAAACACAATCTCGGCAAGAGGCATGTCATAATTGAGCTCAACGCGGTCACTGCTCAAGAAATGCTGGCTTACAAGCGTTCCGCGTTTATCAAGGCAGAGTTTCATGATAGGACCGAAGAAATCGCTCTTGGAAATAATCTGGGCCCGTATGTAAGGCTCATCTATATGGTCAATGAGAGTTATTTCAGGAAGCCCGCTCGGATTATGCACGTCAAGGCACTGGCCCTGGGTTGTATATACCTTGTATGAAACGTTGGGAACGGTTGTTATGCAGTCCATGTCGAACTCCCTGAACAGGCGCTCCTGAACAATTTCCATGTGAAGCAGACCAAGGAAACCGCATCTGAATCCGAAGCCGAGGGCAAGTGAAGACTCGGGCTCGAAGACAAGCGAAGCATCGTTGAGCTGGAATTTCTCCAGCGATGCCCTCAAATCCTCATATTCGTCACTTTCAATAGGATACATTCCGGCAAACAGCATAGGCTTCACCTCCTCGAACCCCGCAATAGCCTGAGCGCAAGGATTATCGGTATGCGTGATTGTATCACCTACCTTTACCTCAACGGCGGCCTTTATACCCGAAATTATGTACCCCACATCCCCTGTACTTATCTCATTGCGAGGGACCAGCTTCATCTGCAGCACGCCAACCTCATCGGCAACATACTCCTTTCCCGTATTGAAGAACTTCACTTTGTCACCACTCTTTATAGACCCGTTCTTCACCTTGAAATATGCAATTATGCCTCTGAACGGATTGAAGACCGAATCAAAGATAAGAGCCTGCAGAGGAGCATTCCTGTCTCCCACCGGCGATGGTATTCTCTCAACTATTGCATCCAGTATTTCCGGCACACCCTGTCCGGTCTTTGCGCTGGCCAGAAGTATGTCCTCCTCCTTGCATCCCAGAAGCTCTATGACCTGGTCCTTGACAACTTCAACCATTGCGCTCTCAACGTCTATCTTGTTGAGAACAGGTATTATTTCAAGATTATGGTCAACGGCTAAATAGAGATTGGAAATTGTCTGGGCCTGTATTCCCTGTGTTGCGTCAACAACAAGGAGGGCTCCCTCACAGGATGCAATTGCACGTGAAACCTCGTATGAAAAGTCAACGTGACCGGGAGTATCCAGAAGGTTGAGGGTGTATCTGCTGCCTTTATAATCATATACCATCTGAATGGCGTGGCTCTTGATTGTAATGCCTTTCTCTTTCTCCAAATCCATTGAATCAAGCACCTGATTCTCCATTTCCCTGATGCTGAGTGTGTTGGTGGCCTCAAGCAGACGGTCTGCAAGAGTGCTTTTTCCATGATCGATATGCGCAATAATGCAAAAGTTCCTGATATTTTTCATATTGACGCAAAGATAGGACTTGTTGATTGAATAAAAGAATTATTTTAAGCCAAATTTGTAAGTTTTAAACAAATAGGATAACTTTGGAATTTTGCATTCATATATAAATATGCAGAACTGTTTTAGAAAATATTTACTGATTATCATACTGGCTGTTGCGAGTTTTGCCTTGCCGGCAAAGGCAAGCGCTCAGAGACTGGATTTCTTCATGGGTGTTGATTTCAATTACAGGAGGTTGTTCTATAACGACAGGCTTTATGACCTTCTCATTCATCTTACACCTGGAATGAAATTCCAATTCGGTGACGGATGGCAGATTGCGGCACAAGCTCTTGTCCCGGTTGTAAACCAATATGGTGATTTCTACTCAAAACTGCGTCCCGGCGTATGTTCAATGTCAAAAGAATTTCTGTTCAACGATATACATTCGCTTAAATTCAGCGCAGGCCTGTTTTCAGCCGGACGTTATGGCATTGATGCAAAATGGCTCTGGCCTGTGTGCAACTGGTTTGCACTTGAAGCGCAGCTGGGATTCACCGGATTCCACTCGCTTGAGCAGGATTGGGAATTCAGCAAAATGGACAGGTTGTCAGGAAATCTCAAGGCGCGCTTCTACATTGAAAAGGCAGCGTCTGAAATCAGACTTTCAGCAGGACGCTATGCTTACGCAGATTACGGAGGACGTATGGAATTCCTCACCAATTTCAATTTTACCACGGTTGGATTGTTTGCTCAGTACGGCAACGGATCACAATGGGGCGCAGGTGCCAAGGTTATTTTCATGCTGCCTTGGCAGGATGGTGCTGGTGGAAAGAAAGTACGTTTCCGTCCTGCATCCAATTTCCGCTTGACCTATGATGTGAAAGTAAACAGTTATGCCTTGAGAAACTATATGACCGATCCGGAAGAAAACGAAAGGACAGGCAATTTCAGTAAATCTAAATGGCCATTGCAATGAAAAGGGGATTGTTATTGATGATACTTGCCGTATGTGCTTCTGTTTGCGTGACCTACGCACAGCAGTATACCGCTTTGGAGGGTCTGTTGCACTGTCCGTCTGCAGATATGCACAAACGCGGGACAGGCAGAATTGGCATCAGCTGGCTGAACAAGGAATTCCTTCCTGCAAGTTATAATACCGATTGCCTGGCATACTCATTGGCCTATTCTCCTTTCAAATGGGCCGAAGTGTCCTTCACCGGTCTTGTACGCAAACCAGGAGGAATAGTATATCAGGACCGCATGGCATCAGTGAAATTCAGGCCTCTTGCTGAAAATGACAGCAAATGGTGGTGGCCTTCAATAGCCATTGGATGCAATGATCCGCTCTCCAGCCTGAAGACTTCAGACGAGGATGAGTCCAATAACAGGATGTGCAATTTCTATATAGCAGTGTCAAAGCACTACAAGGTAGCCGGTTCGCTTGGAATTCACGTTGCTTACAGAAGATTCCGTAAGCTTTCAAACAATAAATGGAACGGAGCTGTAGGCGGATTGAGCTGGCAGCCGTGGTTCTTCTCATCTTTGAGACTTATTGGTGAATATGACGGCGCAGGAATGAATCTTGGTGCGGATGCCAGACTTTTCAAGCACTTTTATATACAAGCCATGAGCAACAGATTCAAATCCTTTGACTGTGGATTATGTTTTGAGTTTGGATTATAATTATACATAATATGAAAAAATACATTTATCTATTTATCATTGCCATTACAACATTGCTCCTTGCATCATGCAACAAACATGATCCAAGTTATGACAATGTTACCAAGCCTGAAGTGACAGCAGCGAATTCCACCGTTTCCGGTTATGTAACTGACTATCAAGGCAACCCTCTGGCCAATGCATCAATTCAAATCAATGGAACGGAAACAAGGACTGATGCAAAGGGCTTTTACACTTATGATATTACAAAGGAAGGCACTTACGATCTGTGCGCTTCTTATCCTGAAAAATTCCCTCAGAGTGCAGTCCTGGAAGTAGCTTCAATTTCTGTAACACAGCACTATACCCAGAATTTCAGACTTGCAAGTTCTGAATCAACAGAAATACATGAAGGCCAGGGCAGCAAGGATTCAGAAACTATTTCCGGCAACGAACTTGAAGGAACAATAACCACTACTACAACCGTTCAGGTTGAAGCTTCACAGATTCCTGAAGGAGAAAAACTGTACCTCACCCCGGTTTATTCTCAGGAGGATGCTGAATATCTGATAAACTTGAAAGGCGGGAACACGCATACTGAATATAGAATTCTGGCAGGTACCGCTATTCACTGTTCCGATCCTGATTTCACCGAACTTAAGTCCCCTGCAAGAGTAATTCTCAATGCATGCAAGGAAGTTCAAGGTCTTGTTGACCTCAAGATGTACAATAAGGAAGACGATGAATGGTATCCTATAGAATATGAATCATTCGATGACAGAATAGAATTCAATGCCGTGAAACTTACAGTTTACGCAATTTTCTCCCTTATAAACATAACCATTGAGGAATCAAGCGCACCAATCACGGATTTCAAGCCTCAGGACTTCTGGGACAACTACACCGGTGCAAATACCATTCATGTTGATGCCGTTGATTTCACCAGACAGGCAGGCTACAATCTTGATGCCAAACAAGGCGTTGACCAGTTGAGAGCTCTTCTTCTTGAAAAGCTGGCACAGGACTATGGTCTTGGAAAAGCTCAGACTATCAATGAAACCTACAATCTCAACGTTGATTTGCCTGTAGGAACAGCAATGTCCATTTCAGGATACCAGAAATGCCTTCATGTTACTTATGAAAAGAACGGCAAGTCTGTTTATGCAGACATATATGACAATACCGTTGTAACACCTAAGACATACAACAGGGTTCACACAGGCGGTGGAAACTATGTAACTTATTGATTACGGTAAAAAAAGGAAAAGGTATATGAAAAACAAGTTTGGAATTTCAATATTGTCTGTATGCGTATTCATTGCTGCTTCCGTTTCAGTGTTTGCGCAGAATACAGAACCTGCTGATAATTATAAACAAGACAGCACCGCAATTGAACAGAATCAGCAGAACCAAGTTTTCAACAAAGGATTCTATGC
Source organism: Candidatus Egerieisoma sp. (assembly GCA_045599845.1). Classification (GTDB taxonomy): domain Bacteria; phylum Bacteroidota; class Bacteroidia; order Bacteroidales; family UBA932; genus Egerieousia. The sequence continues at coordinate 6,145 of JAZRWT010000260.1, forward strand.
AGGACTCAGCGGAAGCCTTGCATCCGGAATATGTACATTCACTTCTGACAAACCGGGTTTCCAGGGAAATGTATTCGCCGGATACAGGGTCAGCAAATTATTTTCAATAGAAGCGGGTTTTGGTTTTGGCAAATTGACCATGAGTGCACGCGAATGCTGCAGCAACCATCCTGGTATTAATAATGATGAAAACTCATACTGGCGTTCCTTTGTTGACAACGACTGGCATGTAATACCTGTAAAATCAGACAATGGCTGCTGGTACAGCAAGCTTGAAGGCAAGACAAATTATTTCAAGGGAGTGCTGCAGGCAAACTTCAATGTCCTTTCTTTCCTTTACAACAAAGAGGAATTTGAAGAATGGATGCTGGAAATATCACCAAGAATGGGATTCATGTCAACCAAGACCACTCTTACAGGTCCAAGCACATTGTCCGGCCTTACAGAATCCATTGATGACAGTCAGACCCATTTCATCTGGGGAGGCCAGGCTTCAGTGGCATATAATTTCAAATGCGGTTTCGGTCTTGGCGTATATGGCGCAGTTGACATGCTTTCAGGCGATAATTTTGACTTCATACCGGAACATGTCCACAACTCGAATTACATTTGGGATCTAGGCCTCAAGTTCACCTACACATTCTGGATATGATGGCCCACCTGCATACTTCCGTGTCTGCATAGCGTAAAAATTTCAGCATAATATTTGGATATATTATTAAAGTGTTATATTTTTGTACTAAATTTTGAGTTTTATTATGAATACAGCAGTCGCAACAAAGAAGCAGACAGCATTCCGTCTGGATG
>JAZRWT010000261.1:0-12494 GCA_045599845.1 Candidatus Egerieisoma sp.
ACAATTTCTCCATAGTCAATACATTTGGTTAAACGATTCAGTATTGCACAAATGTATTGGATGGTGCTGGGAACGGACTGCTGAAACAGCAAAACTTTTTGAATTGTTCGGAAAATGTGTTTCAGGAAATTAATTGCAGAAAATTTTTCGCCAGAGCTGCTTGCACTGTCACCGCTCAGAGTGCTGTACAATGGCGCATGTTGCAAGCAGACCCCCTCATTTCGGTGGGTCTGATTTCGCACAGGAGGCTCATAACACATTTCAGCCGTACTCACTGCAAGCAGCTTTGGCAAAAAACATGGCCGAGTGCAGCGGCAGTCAATCTCCTATTTTGAAAGAATTTTTATATCGTGTATCTCCTTGCGGGCTTTTGCGCTGAGGATGAAATACAGGACCGGAACCAGGATGAGCGGTGCGGCAGCACAAGCAGATATAAACCAGAATGCTCCTCAAGGTATGCATATCTCAACAACGTGTAATACACTATATGCTAAATCGAAAATCACCTTCCACGCTATTCGGCCTCAGAAGCTCTCTCAAAGCACGTTACTGTGGAGGGTGAGGCAAAATTGCCTCATCATCCACGCTCTACATCGCCAGAGTGTGATGTGGTGCATTCAGGTGTGGACGGTGATTTTCGGTTTATACTGTGTCACATACTACAGATTGTGTAGTTTGCATATACACAGGGGGTTGCAAATGAGCCAGAAAGTCGTGGTATAAAATGGCCGGTTTCACACCCTGAACGTGAATGTTGCTACCGGCCGAATTTGCTCTTGGCAAGTTCGGCTATTATTTCAGCACATTTGTCAGTACTGAACACGGAAGAACTGAGGCAGAGGTCGTAAGACTCGGCGGCTCCCCAGGTTTTGTAGGTGTGGAAATTGTAGTACTCTGCCCTGCGTCTGTCCGCCCTGTGCATGTATTCCACAATCTCTTCATCCTTCATACTGCGATAGATATCCGTTTTAACGGCTTTGCGCAGCCTTGCCACCCTGTCTTCGTCGTTTGCAACTATGAAAGCACTGAATGTGTTCTTTTCTTCCCTGAGGAGATAGTCAGTGCATCTTCCAACAAAGATTGCAGGACCTTCCGCCGCAGCTTTCCTGATCACTTCGTTCTGGATTGAAGCAAGTGTCTCATGTGAAAGCATGTCTGAAGCAGGATCATAACCAAAGCCGAAAGAGAAGAGATGGAACCCCCCAAACAGGTTGGCACGTGATTTTCTTACAGGCTGTTCATCCTCATTTTCAAAGAATTCCGGACTTATTCCAGATTCAATCGAAGCCTTTATCAGCAATTCTCTGTCAAATACAGGAATATTGAAGATTGCGGAAAGCTTTCCTGCTATTTCCAGACCGCCAGCGCCTAGCTGACGACCGATGCAGATATAAAAAGGTTCTTCCATATTATGCATTATTTCTTTGTCTTGAATTTGCGAAAATGTCTAACAAGCATAACAACTGCTATGATGAACGCCATTGCATCGGAGACAGGCATGCTTATCCAAACTCCGTTCAGGCCGAATATCCTTGGCAGTACAATGAGGCAAGGCACAAGGAATATCAACTGCCTTGAAAGAGAAAGGAATATGCTCTTCCCTGCCATTCCAATGCTCTGGAAAAGGTTACCTGTGACCATTGGAAAACTTATTATCAAGAACGCAGCAAAAAAGATTCTTGTAGCCGGGATTGCTATGTCAAGAAGTGCAGGATCCGATGTGAATATCATCAGAAAGAACTGAGGGAAAATCTCAGCAACAATAAAACCGGTACCTGTGACTATTGTAGCATACTTCAATGTAAGCTTCAATACTTCATACACCCTGCTGAATTCCCTGGCTCCGAAATTGTATCCGGCAATTGGCTGCATACCCTGGTTGAGACCCATGACTATCATTACGAATATGAATCCCACCCTGTTTATTATACCATAAGCTCCAATGGCAAGGTCGCCGCCATACTGCTGCAACCCTCTGTTTATGAGTATGACAACAAAGCAAGCCGCTGAATTCATAGCAAACGGAGATGCTCCTATGGCCAATATGTTCTTCACTATCTTCCATTCAGGCTTGTATATACCTTTCTGATAGTGTACTACATTCTCTTTATTGCGGAAGAATCTTGATTGCCATCCGAATCCTATGAGCTGGGCAAGAACCGTTGCCACCGCAGCGCCCTGGATTCCCCATCCGAATACGAAAATGAACAGAGGATCCATAATGGTATTCAAGACAATGGTAATGATGGTTGCCGTCATTGATTTCTTTGGAAAACCTGCCGCCCTCAATATTGCATTTGAACCAAAATAAAGATGAGTTACAACATTGCCAAGAAGTATTATGTACATATAACTTCTTGCATGAGGTATTGTCTGGTCACTTGCACCGAAGAAATACAGAATAGGATCCAGGAAAAGCAAGACTCCCACCATATACACCAACCCCATGAAAACGTTGAGCGAAATACATGTTCCGAACACCTTGTTGGCCATATTGTAATTCTTCTGACCAAGAAGCAATGACAGAACGGAGGAAGAACCCACGCCAACCATTGCTCCCAAAGCGGCTGAAAGGTTCATCAAAGGGAAGGTAAGAGCCAGTCCGGCCAGGGCGTTTGTACCTACACCCTGCCCTATGTATATACTGTCAACCATGTTGTACAAAGATGAAGCCACCATGGCAACAATGGAAGGAACAGCATATTTTTTAAGAAGAATGGACACCTTTTCGGTGCCCAATTCTGTAGGAATGACTGATGCCATAAGCAAGACTGTATTTACCAGTTCAGGATAGAATAAACATCGTACTCCTCAGGATTTGCAAGGTATTTCCTGGCAGCCTCGTAATCCTTTCTGGTTATGAAGTTCATGATTCTGTAGAAAACTTGCATGACCTGGTCACTGTTCATGTCCACGAGCCTTGGCGGTATCTTTCCGCTCGCGTCCTGAATATCGGACAGATACAATGGTTTGATATTCTCATCAACGTCACGGATAACCATACATCCGGTACAACCTTCCTTATAAAGCTTGTACACTCCCATGCCCAGCTGCGAGCAATACATGAGGTCATAAGCGCAAGGTGTGACACATCTTACGGAATATCCTATTTCAACAGGTCTTGATTTGAACTTGATTTTCAATTTTGCCATAGCGTCATCGAGCAGGTCGTTGAAAAGCTGTGACTTGGAAAGTTTGCCAAGTTCAGGATGTCCGTGCTCATCGTATGTGAAACTTACTCCGTGCTCTTCAAGGTCCTTGCCGGAAAGGTTATGGAAGACTCCTTCAGATATCATTATGGCTCCGTAAGGAATGCCCATGATTTTTCTTTTAATCACTGAAGAAACAGCCAGCTTCACAATCTTGTCTATAGTGATTTCTGATTTGTTGAACATTTCAGGAATGACTATCATAGGATAATGGCAGGTAGCGCCCAGCCACAAAGCAAGATGTCCTGCACTTCTTCCCATAGCGGCAACAACATACCATCCACCGGTGGTACGTGCATCCTCATATACTGTGGTTGCTATTCTGCATCCTTCCGCAGCGGCTGAATTGAATCCGAAAGTTGGAAGGTTGTGAGGAAGAGGAAGGTCGTTGTCAATTGTCTTTGGAACGTGGATATTGTCTATAGGGTAATTCTTTGCCTGAAGGAACTTGGCTATTCTGTTTGCAGTTGAAGCTGTATCGTCACCACCCACTGTAACCAGAAGACCTATGTTGTTGTCCTTGAAGAAATCAAGATTGAAGTTATGATCGAAATCTTCCTGAGAAGGTTTGTAACGGCTCATCATAAGGTATGAACCGCCTCTATTGAAAATTGAATCTGCAAGCTTGAAATCTATCTCACAATACTCAGGCTCCTTTGAGAACAAGCCCTGATAACCACCATGAAGTCCGAGAACCCTGTATCCGTTCTGAATGAAGGTCTTTGCAATACTACCAACAACCGTGTTCATTCCAGGTGCCGGACCGCCGCCTGTCAAAATAACTATGGATTGTTTCATCTTTATAACACTACTAAATAATTATACGGTGCAAAGGTAACTTAAATAATTCAAAATTTAGTTAAATTTGTAAGTTAAATATGTTAAGAAAGTATTAGGATGAATCAAAAAGAAGCAAAAGAAAGGATTGAGCAATTGGACAGGGAACTTCTTGAACACAATAGAAATTACTATGTTCTCAATTCGCCTGTCATTACAGACTTTGAGTATGACATTCTCATGCAGGAACTCCTTGAACTGCACAAAAGGTACCCACAGTTCATTTCGCCATCCTCCCCTGCCCTTCACCCTGGAAGCGAATATACTCCCTCCACTGATGCAGTATCAGAAAAAGATATTGAAAACACTCAGAAAGGTTTTATACGCAGGGCACATAAGAACCCTATGCTATCTTTGGGAAACACCTATGATTTCGAGGAGATAAGAGCCTTTGACCAAAGGATAAGGTCAGCCTCTTCCAAGCCTTTCTCATACAACTGCGAACTTAAATTCGACGGCACCGCCATATGCCTCACATACATAGGCGGAGTACTTGACAGAGCCCTTACCAGAGGCGATGGTGCATTTGGAGATGACGTTACAGCCAATGTTAAAGAAATACCATCCATACCGCAAACTTTGTTGCCAGGCAGCGGCTTTCCTCACGAATTTGAAATAAGGGGCGAAATTTATATGCCTTTTGAGGCTTTTGACAGGCTCAATCACCTTAAGGAACTGGATGAAGAACCATTGTTCGCCAATCCAAGGAATGCGGCGGCAGGCTCCCTGAAACTTCAGGACAGTTCAGATGTTGCAGACAGGGGGCTGGAATGCACGTTATATCACCTTATTTCCCCCGAATCCGATTTCAAGACACATTCCCAGGCACTTGAAAACGTTTCACGCTGGGGACTTCCCGTTTCAATATATGCCAGGGAATGTTCAACAATTGATGAAGTAATTGAATTCATAAACTACTGGGACACAAAGAGAAAATCCCTCCCGTTCGCCACAGACGGCATTGTTGTCAAGGTTAATGATCTACAATTGCAGAAAGAGCTTGGGTTCACTGCAAAATCCCCTAAATGGGCAACCGCATACAAATTCAAGCCGGAACAGGCGCTTACCCCTGTCCTGTCTGTTGATTATCAGGTTGGAAGAACAGGAGCCGTTACCCCCGTTGCCAACCTCGAACCCGTCCAGCTTTCAGGAACAATAGTCAAAAGGGCCACTCTGCATAACCGTGACCAGATGCAGTTGCTTGACATTCATATACATGACTATGTTTATGTGGAGAAAGGCGGAGAAATCATTCCAAAAATCACAGGCGTTGAACTTTCAAAAAGGCCGTATGGAGCCATCAAGGCTGATTTTCCGGAACAATGCCCGGACTGCGGTTCCCAGCTCGTTTCCTTCCCGGGGCAGGCAGGTGTATTCTGTCCCAACCAGGATGGCTGCCCTATGCAAAGAAAAGGCAAGTTCATACATTTCGTGAGCAGGAAGGCTATGGGAATAAACATTGGAGAGGCTACCATTGAGCAATTGTGGAACAAGGGATATATCAAGGAACTGGAAGATCTGTACAAACTTACAGAAGCTCAGTTGCTCACTCTTGACAAATTCAAGCATAAATCGGCACAGAACCTTCTTCAATCGTTGGAGCAAAGCAAGAACGTACCATATTCACACGTCCTGTTCGCATTGGGAATAAGGAATATTGGAGAACAGACAGCCAAGACTCTTGCAGAGTATTTCAAATCAATAGAAGAGCTTATGGCGGCAAGCCGCGAGGAACTCATGTCAATAGAGGATATCGGAGGCATAGTTGCCGATTCCATAATTGAATATTTTTCAAAAGAGGTTCATAAAAATACCATCGCAGTACTGAAAGAAAAAGGATTGAAGTTTTCCAATGATGATGCTGCGGTTCAAAAGCTATCGGATTCACTGGCTGGGAAGCTTATCATGATAACCGGGGTGTATTCTATTTCAAGGGAGGAGATGAAGGCTTATATTGAAGCCCATGGTGGAAAAGTAGCCTCAAGCGTAAGTTCAAGGACAGACTGGTTGCTTGCCGGAGACAAACCGGGTGATTCAAAAGTCAAAAAGGCGGAAAAGCTCAACATTCCCATCATCAGTGAAGAAGACCTTTACAAGCTTACCGGAAAGGCTGTTTCAGTACAAGAAACAACACTGTTCTGAAAGTTCATTCAGGAAATTTCAAAATTGCTTCCTAACAATTTCCGAATATTATAAGTATCTTTGTGTTTTATTGGCGTATTGTTCACATTTTGTGCTCATGCCAGAAAAAACAAGTTTAGTTCATAATGCACAAGGAATATTCAGGAACAGATTTTATCAATGACGAGTACCTCATTTCTCTGTATTCCCAGAAAAAGGAGGACAAGGCAAGAGTAAGGGAGATATTTGAAAAATGCAGGGCGAAACAGGCCCTCAGCGTTGAAGAGACAGCGGAACTTGTTGCCATCCAATCTCCTGAGCTTCTTGAAGAAATGTATGAAACTGCCCGTGGACTCAAAAGAAAGGTTTACGGCAACAGGATAGTGCTGTTTGCGCCGCTTTACATAGGCAATTACTGCATAAACGACTGCAAATACTGCGGATTCAAAAAAAGCGCTTCTTCCACTGTAAGAAAGACTCTCAGCCCTTCCGAGCTGGAAGCTGAGATAAGGAGCCTTGAAAACATGGGCCACAAAAGGCTTATTCTCGTATTCGGGGAGTCTCCAATTTATTCTCCAGAATTCATTGCGGAATGCACACGGACCTGTTACAGGGTAAAGGAAGGCAATGGAGAAATAAGGAGAGTGAACATAAATGCCGCCCCGCTTGACATTGAAGGGTACAAAACGGTCAAGGCCGCCGGAATAGGAACTTTCCAGGTGTTCCAGGAAACTTATCATAAGGAAACCTATGCAAAATATCACCCTGCAAATACAATGAAGGGAGACTATCTGTGGCGTTTGACAGCAATGGACCGTGCTTTCCTCGGTGGCATAGACGATATGGGCATAGGAGCCCTGTTCGGACTGTATGACTGGAGGTTTGAAGTCCTGGGGCTTGTAAGTCACGCCATTCATCTTCAGCATAGATTCGGAGTTGGGCCGCATACCATAAGTTTCCCGCGCATTCAACCTGCACAGGAATTCAACATGCCTTTGCCTTATGCCGTGAATGATGAGGATTTCAAGAAACTTGTGGCCATACTCAGACTTGCCGTGCCATACACCGGCATGATCATGACAGCAAGGGAGAACAGCAGTCTAAGGAGTGAACTCATGCAGTTCGGCGTTTCTCAGATTGATGCCGGCACACATCTTGAAATAGGTGGTTATCAGAAAGATCCTGCATCAGCCCAGGAACTTGACAAAGAGCAGTTCCAGGTGGGCGATACAAGAAGCCTTGATGATGTTATCCATTGGCTTCTTACCAATGATTTCATACCGAGTTTCTGTACAAGCTGCTACCGCAAAGGAAGAACTGGCGAGCATTTCATGGAATTTGCCATACCGGGCTTCATAAAGCGTTTCTGCACACCTAACGCAATGCTTACTCTTGCCGAATACCTTATGGACTACTCTTCTCCGCAGACCAGGGATGCGGGTTTCAAACTCATTGGCAAGGAATTGGAAGCAATGGAAGACTCAACGTTCAAGCAGCAGACCATGGAAAAGCTTGAGCGCATAAAAAATGGAGAAAGGGATTTGAATTTTTAGTAATATGACATCCAATACATTCACAGCAGAAGACTACGACCTTATTAACAGGGAATTCGAGGAATTGCGCATTTCAGCCAGAAAGAGATGCGCGAATGAAGAGGAATACCAAGGTGTGCTCAAAGCATTCGAATTTGCAAATGAAGCACACAAAGGTGTACGCAGGCGCTCAGGCGAACCGTACATCCTCCACCCCATTGCCGTGGCAAGGATTGTGGTTGAAGAAATCGGTCTTGGTTACAAATCAATTGTAACCGCCCTGCTGCACGATGTAGTGGAAGACACGGATTATACCGCAGATGACATAACCCGTTTGTTCGGAGCAAAGATTGCGTCATTGGTGGATGGACTTACCAAAATAAAGTCTGCAATGGACAGCAACCATAACATGGTAATAGGTCATAATTCAGACGGTAAACTTAACAGGAATGAAGAAGTCTCGCTCCAAGCTGAAAATTTCAAAAGAATCCTTCTCACGCTTAATGACGATGTTCGAATAATACTTATTAAACTTGCAGACCGCCTTCATAACATCCGTACAATAGAATCAATGCCTGAAAGGAAGCAGGACAAGATTCTGAGTGAAACAATGTACATTTTCATTCCGCTTGCCCACAGGCTCGGACTCTACAACATCAAGTCTCAGATGGAGAATATATGGCTCAAATACAGGGAGCCTGAAGACTATCTCATGGTAAAGCGCAGGCTTGATGAATACACGGCCGGCAACAATGACAAATTCGACAGTTTCATTGCGCCTCTTGAAAAGACATTGAAGGATGCCGGATACAAGTTCACTATATCAAAAAGGACCAAAAGCCCTTATTCAGTCTGGAACAAAATGCAGAACAAGGGAATTACCTTTGAACAGATATATGATATTTTTGCCATAAGGATAATATTCGAACCTAAAGAAGATGACAAGACTGAAAGGCAGCAATGCTGGGATATATATTCCCTCATTTCAGAACATCATCTTTCAAAGACGGACCGTATCCGGGATTGGGTGAGCACTCCTAAAAGTAACGGTTATGAGGCGCTCCACTGCACGCTCATGAGCCCATACGGCAACTGGGTGGAGGTTCAGATAAGGACCGTGAGAATGAACGAAGTGGCAGAAAAAGGTCTTGCCGCCCACTGGAGCTACAAAGGTGTTGAGAAGAGCGAGACAGAACTTGACAAATGGCTCAACATGGTAAGGGAAGTGCTTGAAAGTCCTGATGCCAATGCCCTTGAATTCCTGGACAAATTCCATGAAGGCCTGCTTTCACAGGAAATCTACGTTTTCACTCCTAAAGGGGAGTCCAAAATGCTTCAGAAAGGTGCCACCGCACTTGACTTTGCATACAGCATACATACAAAAATAGGCAACAGGGCTATTGCGGCAAAGGTCAACCTGAAACTTGTACCTCTCTCCTACACTCTCCAGAATGGTGACCAGATAGAAATAATTACTGCTGAAAGTCAGAAGCCAAAGCGTGAATGGCTGAATTTTGTAACAACAGCCAAGGCCAAGGCTGTTATTTACGATACCATAAAATCCGATGCCAAGAATGCCATCAAGCTGGGACAAACACGTCTTACAAGCAGTTTGGAACAATTGGGAATCAAGCTGCAGAACAGGGTGCTCAAAAAACTCATAGGCGCATATAAGGTAAACAACAAAGAGGAACTGTACACAAAAATAGGTACAGGCATCATTGAGCTGTATGACCTTGAGAGTATTCTAAAGAAAAACAGCCAGAGCAAATTTGTTAAATACTGGAAATTGCAGTTCTTCTCAAAAGATGAGGAGGACATTGAAGATGGGAATGAATCTGACGATATGCTTGATTCTGCCAACAGCGAAAGTGACAGGGCTGACGAAAATTCAGTGAAAAATGCAGGCAGGAAGAAAATAGACAGGAAATCAGCCTATCTTCTTGAAGAGAACATAAAGGACAAATCACTCTCATACAGGGTTGCTGAATGCTGCAACCCTATTCCGGGAGATCCTGTGATAGGTTTCCTAGATGAAAACAACGAAGTGATCATCCATAAGAAAACCTGCCCTGCCGCCATTTCCCTGGCTTCAATAGAAGGAGGCAAGATAATCAATGCAAAATGGTGCAAGCACACCATACTCTCATTTCTGGCAAGGATACAGTTGCGCGGCATTGACAGGATAGGCATAGTATCTGAAATTACAAAATACATAACTCTTGAACTGAGTGTGAACATAAGAAAAATCCATTTCGAGACCCACGATGGAATATTCGAAGGCTATATTGACCTTTATGTCCACAATACCGATGATTTGGAGGAACTTATCAAACAGATACGCAAAATAAAGAGCGTTGATCATGTTTCAAGAGTAAACATTTCCGAGCAATGAGAACAGCTAGAATAATACAAATCAGAAGATCCGTCTTACAGGTGCTTGTCCTGGCTCTGGCAGCCTTTTACATAACTCATGTATCGTCTTGCGCAAGAACAATGCAAGGTCCTATCGGAGGGCCCAAGGACACTGTACCGCCGGTTGTGGTTTCCATGAAACCTGCCCAGGGTTCCATAAACTTTCCTATAGACAAAGGCAAGATAATAATAACTTTCAATGAATACGTCCAGGTCAAGGAACCCACGAAATTCATCGTGCTCTCCCCTCCTCTGAAAAAGAATCCTGAATTCAAAATAAAAGGCAAAAGCATAGTTTTCAAGTTCCCTCTTCCGCTTGACAGCAACAAGACCTATTGCCTTGACTGGGGCGGAGCCGTGTCAGACAATAACGAAGGCAATCCCATAGGTCCTAATGCATTTGCTTTCTCAACCGGAAACAGCATTGATTCAATGCTTTTGAGCGGCAGGGTTTATGACAACGAAAAGCTCACTCCTATGGAAGGCGTTACTGTAATGCTGTATGAAAATCCAAGGGACTCCTCCGTATTCGCAGACCAGCCATCGGCCATTGCCCGAAGTGACAAATGGGGTTATTTCTGCATAAGGAACATAAAGGATACGGATTATGCCATATACGCTGTAAAGGACGAATCCGGCAACCATTACTACGATCCGGGATATGAGATGATAGGTTTCCCTAAATCCGCCACCATACGGCCTTCCACCGTAATGCTCGATTCAATGCCACAATTACAATATGTATCGGACAAGGACACGGCCGCTGACCTCTCGAGACCTTCGGACATAAGTCTCTACCTTTTCAAGGAGAGGCCTGCGCAACAGTACATCAAGGACTATGCAAGAACCAGTGAAAGAGGATGTTATATAAAATTCAACGCTCCCAATGTTAGAATAGACTCCTTTTCAATAAGGGGCGTGCCAAGAACAAGGATACTCAGGGAAATCAATCCTACACACGATAGTCTCAATTTCTGGATCAATATTCAAAAGAAGCTGCCTGACACTCTGTTCCTGGGAATAAAATACAGGAAGACTGATACAACAGGCAAGCTGGTATCAAGTGTGGAGAACCTTAAATTTGTTGTTCCAAAGAAAAAATCCAATGCTTCTTCAAACAGCAATGGTCAGAAAGGCAATCAGAATGAACAGGATGACAAAAAGCCCACTCACACTGATATGAAACTGATTGCAGAACCGGACAAGGTTGAACAGGAGGGTTGGGTGCTCGAGTTTACCGAACCATTGATAAAGTTCAATCCAGACAGCATTTCCTTCATATCCAAAAATCCAAGGGGAGTAGTCACTAAACCAAAGTTCCAGATTATCAGAGACCGCTGGAACATCAAGAAGTTCACAATACGCCCAGAAATTGAACTCCAAGTGGGCAATGAATATGAATTGATAATAAACAGGAATATTTTCACGGATATCAATGGTCTGCCTAATGACTCGCTCTATAACAAGCTCATGCTCCCTACAGACGACAAGCTCAGTTCAATGGTTCTTGATGTAACAGGAGTGAAGGCAAGGTATAAGATTGAACTGGTAAGCGAACGTATGGACAAAGTGTTCAGGACATATTCCGTTACTTCCAATTGCTCGCTCAAATTCCCGTACCTTGTTTCAGGCACGTACCGCATAAGGGTATCCGAAGACAAGAACAACAACGGGTTACTGGATCCGGGCTCAGTGCTCAAGCGCAAACAGCCGGAAGCAGTGAAACTTTTCAAACTTCCTGACGGCAAGGACATGTTCTTCATACCGGAACGCACAGATATCTCACAAACGCTCAACATTGAAACACTTTTTGAAATACAATAGTTGGAAACATCATGAAGCGCATCATATATATACTTCTGCTAATTCCTTTTCTTCTGACCTTTTCTCCAAGCATCCTGAAAGCTCAGGAGCCTGATTCTCTCACCAAAGAGGAAATTGACCCTTACAAGGAATTCGATTTGTATTCCTTCAAGGATGCACAGGTGATTATCAAGGACAGCACCGAGCTCAAGGGCCACTTGCTTGGAATCAAATACGGCTTTGGCATTACCAACACTGTAATAAGCACCTCCATAGAGCACAAGGCACTCAGTTCCCCAAAGAACATTGGACTATACTACATTTATCTTCACAACCTGTGGAAAAGAATGCCATATTTCGGTTTCGAGCTGGGTCTGGAGTATTCAGAAGTTGGAACAAAAATGATCTGGCGTGACCAGAACGATGAAATCATATATGAAGACGAATACAGGTTTGACTGCATCCAACTGCAAATGATGACTCAATTCAGGAAAGATTTCTGGAAAATGAGGGTATTTCTCAATGCTGGACCTTATGCATACTGGCTCAAATCAAATGTGAACGGCGATGAATTCCC
>JAZRWT010000262.1:0-1166 GCA_045599845.1 Candidatus Egerieisoma sp.
GCATGGAACAACGGCAGGAGCGAAACGTACGATATTTCTTATATAAATTCAGAGAGAATTGTATGCATGTCCTCATCACACGCAGCATTCCTGTGTGAACTGGGATGCCAGAACAGGATAGTAGGCATTGCCGGAACAAAATTCATTTACAATCCCGATTTGCGCGAGCGCATAGAAATGGGACTCATAAAGGAAGTTGGTTCTGAATCCCTTCCTGACTATGAAATGATAATTTCGCTCAAGCCCACTCTCATCACTGCATACGGAATCAGCGGCTCAGACAACAGTTACATAGAAACCCTGAGAAGATACGGCCTCAAGGTTCTGGTCCTCGATGATTATCTGGAGGCTTCACCTCTTGGCCGCATGGCTTATATCAAGCTGTTCGGAGCCATAACAGGAACAATGGAACAAGCAGACTCCATATATAATACAAGAGCAATGGAATACCAGACCATACGTGATTCCATTTCAGTGGCATTGGAGAATTCAGAAAAAGTTAAAGTCCTTATGAATGCTCCGTTCAAAGGAGTCTGGTATGTTCCAGGAGGCAGAAATTACACTGCAAGAATGATAAATGATGCTGGAGGTCAGATTCTTGGCTCTGATGCCAATGCAGTGAATTCCACTACTGAAAGTCTTGAAACCATGCTTGTTCTTGCAAACGAAGCCCAGGTCTGGTTGAATCCGAACATGGCAACTTCCATTTATGAAATTTTGGAAGAGAATCCGCTTTTGGGAAGCGTTCCTGCTGTTGCAAAATCAAAGGTGTACAACAACAACCTCAGGCAGCGTGATAACGGAGGCTCGGACATCTGGGAAAGCGGCTATGTTCATCCTGAACTCATACTCAAGGATCTTGCAATTATTCTACATCCTGAAATCTTTCACAGCAATAGTCTGTATTATCACAGACATCTGGAATAACCTAGGCGCTTGATATTATTTACATTTTTATCAAAGCGGTAATCACATACCTTCCATGGAAGGGACTACAAAAGGGGTACTTGAATTCCACCCTTCGTTTCAGGCATAGTGGGACACACAGCCACCTACCAGAGTGCAATCAAACGGAGGGCATTGTTTACCGTCTTGAACAAGAAATGTTTCAAGGCAGATGTTGAGAATCTGAATTGTTTCTTTAAATAGGCTATCCAAACAAAAAC
>JAZRWT010000263.1:0-10970 GCA_045599845.1 Candidatus Egerieisoma sp.
CTTGGGTGAAGTTGACTTCTTTCATCTTGTATCCTTAATCTTTGGTTCGATGCCAAAGTTAAGGATAATCCCATTTTCATTCTCGTGGACGACTTGTAAAAGTCATGGATGTTTCATGTTTGAACTAAAATTCCATTATTCCTCGCGGGCTTGGATTCTGGTCAAAGCGGATGAAAGCCTCCGCATATTTTACAGCCATTCTGAGCCCGTAATATTCCTCCATCTTGAGATGATATGCAGGGTACCAGTCCTCGCAGTCCTGTGACTTGTGGCAGTACAAGGCCTCCACTTTCCTGTCATGCCATTCGGAAATGTCAACAAGGTCGGTTGCAAGGAAGGTCTTTGACTGAAGTCCTGTCATGGCCTCGAAATAGAATATGTCAAAGAAATTGCCAACTCTTCTCCAGGTATCCAGAACAAGCACCGAACAGTTGACATGGTCACGGTGACTGTCTATAGGCCAGTGTGTGAGAACCATGTCAGGATGCTCCGCCTTTATAAGTTCCTGCATTTCAAGATAGCACCTTGACATCAAAGCCGGCTGCAAGCATCTTGAGTATTGTACCGCCTGCGCAGCTTTCAGGATCATCGGGATGTGCGCCAATGACCAGCACTTTCTTTCTTTTGCCGGTCTGTGCTGCTTTTGTGCCGGTACTCTGGCCTGCAAATGCATCAACGCCTATCAGTGACGCTCCTGCAACCGCAGCACCTGCGGCCTTTATCATATTGCGTCTGGATATCTTTTCCATTATGTTTTACATTTAACGGTTTATCATACAAACTTACATAAAATCCTACGATAATACTATATTTGTATGATAAACAAATGAACTGAAATGGAAATTCGCGGACATATAGTAGATGTACTTGACAGGAGGCTATACGATGGTGCCATCGAGGTGCAAGAAGGCATCATTAAATGCATTAAGCCATGTGAGGTTCCAGCTCAGGCGCCTTATATCCTTCCAGGCTTCATTGATGCTCACGTACATATTGAAAGTACTCTGCTCATACCTGAAAACTATGCTGAGGTTGCCTGTTCAAAGGGTGTTGTGGCTGTGGTTACCGATCCGCACGAGATTGCAAACGTATCGGGCCTTGAAGGAATCAGATTCATGATTGAAAATGGAAAGAAGGCCAATTTCCATTTCAATTTCTGCGCTCCGTCCTGCGTTCCAAGTACAGGATTTGAAACTTCGGGAGCAACAATTGACCATAACGGCATAGCAGCTCTGCTGGAAAGCAATGATATGTGCGCACTTGCGGAATTCATGAATGCGTTCGGCGTAATCACCAACGACAAGGAATGTCTGGCAAAACTTGAAGCTGCGAAAAAAGCCGGCAAGCCTGTTGACGGACACGCCTCGGGGCTGCACGGACAGGACCTGCTCAAATATTCAGCGGCAGGCATCAGCACCGACCACGAGTGTGTTTCAATGGAAGAGGCCCTGGAACGTATCAAGGCTGGGATGAAGGTAATCATAAGGGAGGGAAGCGCAGCCTGTGACTTCGAGGCATTGTCTGCGCTGCTGGCTGATCATTCCAATGAACTGATGTTCTGCAGCGATGACAAATACCCGGACGAACTTATGGAAGGCTATATAGATGAAATGGTAAGGCGTTCCATTGCAAAAGGTTATCCGCTATGGAACGTGCTCAATGCCGCCTGCGTGACTCCGGTGAAACATTACAATCTCAAACATGGCTTGCTCAAGCAGGGCCAGGGTGCGGATTTCATATTGGTTGACAGTCTGGAATATTTCTATGTGCTGGCTACTTACATAAATGGTGAGCAAGTCTACTCAGGCAATGTATGCAAGCCTTGTTGCAACAAATCAAGCATAACAGAGAAAGGCACGGATTTTCCTAACGCTTTCAGGGCTGGAAAGATTACAGATAAGGACATTCAGGTCGTGCTCAATGAAAACAATCCTGATGCAAAGGAGCATCAAGGGAATGCGGGCGTTAATATGAAAGTCATTACTGCCGAGGACCTTTCCATCAGGACAGGCGTTATGAGTGTTGTGCCAAAAATCGAGTGCAGCAAAACAGTGCCCAACATTGAGAATGACATCCTCAAACTGGTGGTTTACAGCCGATATGGCAATGGCAGGCCTCAAACCGCATTCATACACGGATTCAAGCTCAAGACAGGCGCTATGGCCTCCACAATAGCCCACGACAGCCATAATATTGTTGCAGTAGGCACAAACGACAATGACATTGTAAAGGCAATCAACAGACTTATAGAACTCAAGGGAGGTATGATTGTATGCAATGGCAATGAATCTGCTGAACTTGCGCTGCCTGTTGCCGGACTCATGTCGGATCTTGATTGTGAAACGGTAGCAAAGAAATATAAAAGCCTAAAAGAGCAGGTCAGGCTTCTGGGATGCGGGTTCAGCGCTGCGTTCATGACACTTTCCTTCATGTGCCTGCCAGTGATACCTGAGTTGAAACTGACCGACAAGGGCCTTTTCAACGCCAATGAATTCTCTTTCACTGGACTGTTTGAAATGATAAGCAAGAAGAAAAGCAATCTTGAACCATCGCTGTAGAAAAAGAAAAATTATTAGTAAATTTGAATGCTTAAAAATTAACAACTAAAAACTTAAAGATATGGCTAACAAATACGCAGGTACACAGACAGAAAAGAATCTGGAGGCGGCTTTTGCCGGTGAGTCACAGGCTCGCAACAAGTACACTTATTTTGCATCAAAGGCAAAGAAGGAAGGTTATGAGCAGATTGCAGCTCTTTTCCTTGAAACAGCCGACAACGAGAAGGAGCATGCAAAACTCTGGTTCAAGGAACTGAACGGAATTGGCAGCACAGCTGAGAATCTCGGTCAGGCAGCCGATGGTGAGAATTACGAATGGACAGATATGTACGAGGGCTTTGCAAAGACAGCTGAGGCTGAAGGTTTCACACAGCTTGCAGCGCGCTTCCGTGCAGTGGCAGCCATTGAGAAACGTCATGAAGAGCGTTACCGCGCACTGCTTAAGAACGTTGAAACAGCCAAGGTATTCGAGAAATCAGAAGTCAAGGTTTGGGAGTGCCGTAACTGCGGTCACATTGCTGTAGGAACAAAGGCTCCTGATGTTTGCCCTGTATGCGCTCATCCACAGGCTTATTTCGAGGTACACAAAGAAAATTATTAATCAATTGACGCTCCGGGATGTTTCTATTCCGGTGACTATGAGAGGTGGCGGTAGGCGGCGGCCAGGAGCGGCAGGCAGAGGATGAATGCGCACAGGTCGGAGATTGGCTGGGCTGCATACAGGCCGTTGATACCGGCAAGGGCATTGCCTATGAGCACTGCCGGAACAAAGAACAGCCCTTGTCTTGCACAGGCAACCAGCACGGCAGGGCCTGTTCTTCGGATGTTCTGGAAGAACATATTTGACACAATGATAGTTGCTACAAGCGGGAAACTCACGCAATGGCAGCGCAGGGCAATGGTGCCCATGCGGAGCAATTCACTATCGCTGTTGGAAAATATCTGAATGATTTGCGGTGCAAATATGAATGCTGCAATGGCAAAGACTGTGCAGTAAATGCTGCCGTAAGTGAATGTGAACCTGACTCCTTCCTTGACTCTGAGATATTTCCTGGCTCCGTAGTTGAAGCCGCATACAGGCTGGAAGCCCTGGCCGAAGCCTATCAGGATTGATGCTGCAATGGCAATGACGCGTGAGGTGACCGAGAAAGCGGCTACTGCGGAATCACCGTAAATGGCGGCTCCATTGTTCAAGCATATCAACGAAAGGAACATAAGGCCCTGCCTTGCCAATGATGGAAGTCCGCCGGCAGCAATCTCTGTAAGGTTCCTGAGTGTAGGTGCGAACTTTCTTACATTTATGGCAATGCCTCCATTGCGTCCGCAAATCCTGAGCATCAGGCAGAAGCTCAGGAACTGTGAGATTGCCGTTGCCAGTCCGGCACCGGCCACGCCCAGATTGAAGGTAAGGATGAGTAGAGGATCAAGAGCCAGATTGAGAAAACCGCCCGAAAGGATTCCAATCATTGAGAGTTTCGCATTGCCCTGCAGACGCATCTGGTTGTTAAGGACAATGCTACCTGAAATGAACGGCGTGCCTGCCACAATGTAATGGAAATACTTTGTAGCGTATGGCATTATTGTATCGGTTGCTCCGAAAAATCTGAGTACCGGTTCCTGGAAAATCAAACAGACAATACCAACCAGCGCACTTGTGATGAGTGAAGTGATAAGCCCGGTGCTGGCCATTGTTGCGGCATTGTCGGTTTCCCTGGCTCCCAGCGCACGCGAGATATAATTGCCGGAACCGTGGCCGAAGAAGAAGGATATGGACTGGATAATGCCCATATAGGCGAATATGATACCTACGGCGGCAACAGACTGAGTGTTCAGACGGCTCACGAAGAAAGTGTCGGCCATGTTGTAGAAACTGGTCATCAGAATACATATTATAGACGGCACTGCAAAACCGGCAACCAGCCTTGAAACCGGTTTTGTGGTCATTTCAATGTATTTCCTTTCCTGAGCGTCCATTCAGTATCATCAGTTCAGTTCGTAGCAGTAAACGTTACCTGCGAAATCGGTGAAATACAGCAGCTTGTCAACAATCAAAGGCTTGCACAGAACCGGAAGGCCAACTTTCAGACGCCACTGGAACAGGCCGTTATCCTGTTTCAGGCAATAGACATAGCCGTCGTTAGCCCCGAAAATCACGCAATCCTTGTAAGCAACAGGCGAACTCTCAACAGTCTTTTCATTGTTCTTGGTGTACGGCGACGTGTAAATCACAGCCGGTTCGCAGAGGAAGTTCCAGGCCTGGCTCATATCGCTGAAATTCACGGCAAGGAAACCGTTGTTGGATGTTCCAACGAATATTCTTCCTCCACAGACAAGAGGCTCACTCCTGGTGTTGAAAATGAACGGATAAGAACCCTGCTTGAGAACTTCACCGGAACGGGCAGCTACCTGCATTATTGCACCGTAGCCTGTGTATATGAATGTTGAATCAAGAACAGCCGGCGATGAAGTGCTGTACCTGTTGTCATTGTCTTTCTTTTCCCAAAGGAAATCACCGTTTGCTGCATCGTAGCAGAACCTGCCCACCCAATATCCATTGGTGAGCAATGCTCCGTTTGCAGTATTGTTCGTACATACATTTGTTATAGAACCGTGCTTGTGAGTGTTTGTCCATAGCGTCTCGCCCGTTCGTGCATCCAATGCGCACAATGAGCTTGCACAACCTGCGAAAACTCTGCCGCTCTCTGCATGAATACCCTCAGTGAAAGACGGATAGAAGGTCTTGTTTACACTCTTGCTCCAAATAAGTTCACCGTTTTCAGCATTGATAGCATACACATTGTATTCAACGTCTGCGGCATAAATCGCTCCATCCATCAGCGCCAGATCACCCTTGATGGAATTCTTCACAGGGCAGCTCCATTCAATCTCTCCGCTCTGAGCATTCAGGGCAAACACAGCGCAGTCCCTGGCATTTTCATTGTCCATCCCGGCAATATATAAATATTTTCCACTGGCGATAGGATTGCAGAAATATGTCTTGCACGGCAGTGTCCGCATCCACTTCAAGCCCCTCTCCTGCTGCTGGCGGGCGATTATCCTCTCACCATCAGTGAATTCAGCGGAAACTTTGTAAACAGATTCCGGAGCCATCGCCTGTGGAAGATCAGCCTCCCAGATCATGTCATTGAGCTGACGCATGGCCACTTTCCTGCCACCCGGCAATATCACTTCAGCCTTAACAGGCTCGCTAGCGGCATCATATACAACGGCCCTGACCGTACCGCTCACTTCGTGGGCAACAATATGATTGCTGATTGGCGCATAATGCATTCTTGTTGTGATTTCTCCCTGTCTGTTGAACTTGAGTTCCCTCAATGCCGATGCTGAGTGGTCGTTGCTGCCTTTGCTCGGAGACATGCTGCAGAAATATGTGATTCCCGAATCTGTAACGGAGCGCAGATCATCGTGTCTGTGACCGTAAATGAATGCCTTTACATTGGCATTTTCAGGAACCAGGCTTTCAGCTGCATCGTGGTTGAACATCATCATAGGCATTCCTGCTGGAATGGTCCTGAGGTCCTCCTGAATCCAGGCCTTGATATCATCCGCACTGTAGGATGGTCTGGCATCACCCATGAGCATTGGCGTAACAATGAAATGCACGCCGGAGCTTGTGAATGAATACCATGCAGGGCCGAAACAGTCCTCGAATATCTTCTCACCGTAATCGTTGCCCCAGCAATCCTTGTGGCCCTTTATAAGGTCATGATTTCCAATGGTGTAAACCATACGCCTGCCCATATTCGCATCAGTCATTGCCTGAGAGAAGAACCTCAGGCCGGTCTCGTAGCATATGTCACCCGTTACCGCAATGAAATCCTGATTGTGAATTGAGGCATATTCCTTCATCCTGTCAATCCAGTCCATGTAAATACGGTCCTCAATATCGCTCATGTGGGCGAAAGTCCCGTATGTTTCACATTTTGCCAGTCCGAAATCCAGTCCAGTATTGCTGTTATTCGCTGCTATGTCATTGCGTATATCGGAGAAGAAACGGTTTGTATTCCTGTAACCATCGGGAGTGTAAACTGAAATGAAGCGGGCCCTGGGGTTGGCTTCAATGCTGAACCGGCCTGATTTGTCTGTCACTACCACTGAAAAGCCATCGGAAACCGCCACGCCGGCAAGGCCTTTCTCGCCACTGTCAAGTATTCCGTTTTCATTTCCATCGCGGTAAACAATGCCGCTGAAATTGGCAACAGATTGGGTATGCTGGGATGACTGCTGTGCATAAGCACCTGCAACTGAAAGGATTACAAGAAAAATAGAATAAAAGGATTTTGTCATTGCATATATTGTTTTCTGCCATAAAATTACGAAAATTTTACTCTCGCTTAATCAGGTTTCAGGAAAAAGAATTAAACTTGTAGAAGAATAGCACAGATGGAGATAATGCAAACAATTGAAAATAACACACGCGAAATCTGGATTGACTGGATGCGTGTGAGCGCCTGCTTTCTTGTAATGATGGTACACAGCAGCGAACCGTTCTATCTTGGAGGAGATGGTTCATTGATAATGACCGGTACGGACGCCTTCTGGGTTTCCTTGTTCGATTCATTTGCCCGTGCCTGCGTTCCACTGTTCGTGGTTGCATCCAGTTATCTCCTGTTTCCATTGAAATACAGCACGGGAGAATTTTTCCGCAAAAGAGCAGGAAGGATTCTCATTCCGTTCCTGATATGGACTCTTGCCTACGCACTGGCATGGGGTGAGCCTGAACATAATTTCAAGGAACTGATTCTCAATTTCATGTATTCTGCGGGGCATCTCTGGTTCATATATATGCTCATAGGCTTGTACCTGCTTATGCCTCTATTGTCTCCATGGGCCGAAAAAGTAGGGAGAAAAGAACTTCTCTTTTACATTGTGCTGTGTTTCCTAACCAGTTTCATACCATATTTGAGAGAACAGGCCATTGGTGAAACCCCGGTTTACATATTCGGTTACGGAGGAATTCCGATGCCAGCCCACTACCCTCTCTGGGGCGAAGCCTGCTGGAATGATTTCGGTATTTTCTATTACATAAGTGGATATTTAGGATATTTGTTATTAGGACTTTATCTGCGCAGATTCGGAACAAGTACACATAGTTGGAAATCACTGGCGTTTGCCATTTCCAGCTGGCTCTGTGGTTTTGTATTATGTTCCGGCGGCTTTCTGGAGAGAGTATTTTCCACCTGCAATGGAAACTTCCCCGTTGGCGGGGACTGCTCAGTTGCCGGAGGCTGGGAAACACCTTGGTCATACAACGGAACCGGCGTCTTTCTCATGACACTCGGCTGGATTCTCCTGTTCAGAAGAATCGGAAGTTCAGGATGGTTCTACAACAGAATTGTACTGCCTGTTTCCAAGGCCAGTTACGGAATGTATCTGTGCCACATGTTCGCTCTGGTATCATTCTCCTCACTTTTCCGCACAATGCTGGGAACGGGTTCCCAAGGATGTCTGGGAATGTTCACCACCGCCGTTCAAATACCTTTGACCGCAATCTGTTCGTTCATTTGCGTAGCGGCAATCTCCATTCTCATCCAACGTATCCCTAAAATAGGCAGACTCATTATAGGATAAGCCTGGAACACCCTGCTTGTTTCGCATTGATTGAATCATGGTGTTCCTTCACCCACATCTGCCAACTGTTGAAAAGGTTCTGCCAGATTGAATACAAGGCAATTCCAACTGAAGCCAGAGGCGTAAGGAAGGTATTTGCCATCCACACACCCATTGCAACGTTCTTCTGGGCAAGAAGCTGGCCTCCGGCCATCCTGTCCGAGCAGCATCGCTGTCCGAGCCATTTCCCGAATGCGAACTGGAAGGCACATATCATAACCGAAGCAAGCCCAAGAATGAAAATGCTGTTCCAGTTACCATCGCCATGCAGGAAAATGAAATCGATGGTCTGGCCAAGGGTGATAGTGAGGGTAAGTGCCCAGAGGTAGAATGAAAAGCCTTTCATGCGGCTCACGGCCTTATTGATATGAGGCGTGAGTTTCTGTCCTAGCAGTGCCAGAAAGAACGGGAAGGCAATTATGAGTGCTGTCTTGCGGAAAATCATCAGGAAAGCATCAATGAAGCGCATGTCCTGCTGGTTTCCAATAAAGGAGAATATTGCCGGAGCAACCACTGCAACCATGAGATTACCAAGGATGGTATACGTGGTGACTCGTTCGCGGTTTGCGCCGAGTATGCAGGAAATCACAATCACAGAAGCCGCTACAGGACATAGGACCACCATCATCACACCCTCGCAGATTATAGGGTCAACGTCCGCCCATCGCAGTAGAAGATAAGGAAGAATACTGCCTGCAACCTGTATGAGCATGAGCCAGAGGTCAAGGCGTCCGGGCCTTAACTTGCGCATGTCAACTGCTGCATAGTTGGAAAGCAGTATCATGAAAATCAGATATGGCAGGAGTCCTTTTGCAAAAGCACAATAATCGTGGAACAGAAAGCCCAGCACTATTGCAATGGGGAGAACGAAACTTCTGAATCTATTCATTTCAATCTTTGTTCATTGAACCGAAAGGTACCGTTAAGTGCTTCAAATATACGAAGAAAAGCTGTGCGATTTGCATAATTGCGGCATTACCGATAATTTTGTTCAAAGAAAAAGGGAACAATATGAACCTAATCCAGCTCTTCAGGAATATCAGGCCGTTTGTAAAACCGTATAAATGGCTCGTTATCATAACATTGATTCTCACCCTCATAGGATCCCTCATTGCACAGATAAACGCTGTGGTGCTTGACCGGACGGTTGATGCAATTAACGCCCTGCTCGGCGTTGAGGATTTCTCCTGGTCAAAGGCTGCAAGGATACTTACAATCATAAGCATAATACTTCTCTCAAAGGAGATAATCTCCGCCTTCGTGACCTTTGCGCAGAATTATTTCGGCGAGCGCATGAGGATTTTCGTGAGCAAGGACATGAGCCAGGCTGTGATTGACAAGATACTGACTTTCAAGATGGCCTTCTTTTCACGTCAGGACAATGCCACGGGACAATTGCAGACAAGGATTGACCAGGGTGTAAGCAGCCTGAGCAGGACAGTGCAGAACTTCTTCATTGATCTGCTGCCTCTGTTCACAAGCGCCGTGCTGGCTCTCATACTTATGTTCGTTGCCAATTTCTGGGTTGGACTCACCGCTTTGTTCATAGTTCCAATATATTTCTGGATTACTGTGCGTCAGGCCAGGAAACTCAAAGGATGGCGCCGCAACATGCGAACCTACAGGGAGCAGAAGAGCCACGGAATAATGAATATCATCGAGAGCATCAATGTCATCAAAAGCTTCAACAGGGAATCCATCGAAAGTGGAAAACAATGGGATCTGCAGACCAAGTTCACTGATAACCAGATGGCGGTGAGAAAGACTTCATTCTACTACGATGCCGTGAAAAGTTCCGTACGCCAGCTCGGTACTGTTCTTATTATCATCCTTACAGCCTATCTGGTGCTGAGCCACTATCCTGGAATGACCATAGGCAAGATAATGTATCACGTGATGCTCTTTGCAAATGTCACGGCCCCTATCACGCAGCTGCAGCGTATCTTCGATGATATGAATGATGCTCTGATTTATGCGGAAGGCTTCTTTGACATCCTTTATTCAGACAAGGACGAGGAGCTCAGCGGCAAATACAGACCTGAAAGCATTACAGGTAATTTTGAGATTGAGGGAGTTGACTTCACCTATCCTAATGGAAACAAGGCCTTGCACAATATTAACATGAAGATTGAGAGCGGTAAGATCACGGCGTTCGTTGGTCTTTCAGGAGCGGGCAAGTCAACAATAGTGAATCTTCTTGACAAATTCTACGAGCCTGACTGCGGTTCAATAAAGCTGGACGGAGTTGATCTGAGGGATTATGACACACATTTCCTGAGGGACAACATTGGTCTTGTCCTGCAGAAGAACCATATCTTTGACGGAACTATCATTGAGAATATCAGATATGGAAGGCCTGATGCCACTGATGAGGAAGTAGAGGAAGCGGCTCGCAAGGCATACATCTACGACCAGATAGTTTCCCTTCCAAAGGGCTTTGATTCACAGGCAACGGAACTTTCAGGCGGCCAGCAGCAGAGAATTGCAATAGCCAGGATGTTCCTCAAGAATCCTCCTGTGATATTCCTCGACGAGCCTACAGCATCACTTGATGCCATTGCAACCGAGCAGATCAAGGCCAGCATTGATGAAATCAAACGTGGAAGGACTGTTATCATTATATCGCACTCAATCTCGCAGATAATTGACAGCGATGTGATATACGCACTGAAAGCGGGACGCGTTGAGCAGAACGGCAATCCTGACGAGATTTACAGGCAGGGCGGCATCTACAAGGATATCGTGGGTGCATCCGCACGTTCGCTGAACATTGAGAAACTC
>JAZRWT010000264.1:0-6751 GCA_045599845.1 Candidatus Egerieisoma sp.
TTATGATATACAAAGACCGATTGACGAATCCTACGAGAAGGATCTCAAACACAGAATCATCTTTCAGGAAATCCTTCCCAAGTGGAATTATCTCGTAAAACCGACATAAAATAGTTCAAGTTATTTTTTAATCGTCACTTAGTATATTACACAACTGATATAAATTACTTACTAACTAACATAAATCTTTTTATCATGAAAAAACCATTCAATTCTCATCTCGGGTCTCTTGGAGCTGTTTTCCTATCCGTGATGGCTGTTTTGTTCATTTCCTGTTCTCAAGATCAGTTCAGCGATGGACAAATAAGAAACGGAAGAGACGTTACTGTTTCCGTTTCAATGGATATGACAAAAACCGTAGTTGAAGGCACCAGTATCAAATGGGTCAACGGTGATGATATAACCCTCCTTACTTTCCCTCAGGGCGGAACCGGTTATTATCCTTCAAAGTTCATGTATTCAAGTGAAGGCCAAGGCGGCGCAAAATTCAAAGGCCGTATTGAAGACTACGGAGATTTCAATTCCTTCTATGCATTTTATCCTTATAGGGAGGATATCCTCACTCCTAAGGATTTTCATATTTCTGTAAACAAGGAGCCTGTTCAGGTAGGCAATGGATCTACCGCACATCTTGCAGGTCCTGAGTTCCCTCTTTATGGCAAGCAGCTCAATGTTCAGGGAATAAGCAATATCAGTATAGGTATGGTTAACATTTTGAGCGTAGCCAGATTTACCGTTACAAATAAAACTGATGCCCCTATAGTTGTTAAGAGTCTGGAATTCACCTCTTCCAAATATATAGCAGGACCTTTCAGCGCAAATATGACAACCGATGAACCTAGCTGGACAGCAAAGGATGGAGCATCTACAAAAGTTGTTCTCAGCGTTAAGGACGGAGAAGAAATCGCAGCAGGCGATAATTCAGAGTTCTTTGTAGGAATTATTCCTCATACATGTCTTGCAGGTGAAAAACTTAAGGTTAAGATTACCGCTACTTCTGAAGGAAAGGAAGTAGTGTTCTACCGCCTTATCACTCTTACATCCGATACCACATTCTACTCAGGCTACAGAAAGCAGATCAGCTGCAATTTCGATACTGAGCATTCCACCGATCCATGGCCTGAATCAGAAAGTCAGACACCGGAGCATACACCTGAGTATTATTATAAGGTCACAGCTACTCCTGAAAACTGGGAGGGAACATACCTTATTGTAAACGAAGATAATCTTCGCGCATTCAGCGAGGAAGCAGACCATTATATTATTCCTATCGAGATAGTTGATGGGAAAATAGCTACTCTGCCTGCTCTGGTAGCCGATCAGGTTACAGTTACCACTTCTCCAGCAGGTGCCGGCAAGTTCGATGTAAGGACTGCCAGCGGCAAGTACCTCTATGGTTTGTCAAGCGGTATTCTTTTCGAGAGCAATGTTTATAATAGCAATACATATTATAATACATTCGCAGTTTCCAACGGAAAAGTTGTAATGTCAAGTTCATACGGACAGAGCCAGAAACGCTTCTGCTATACAAACGGCGGCTTCACCTATGTAAACGATGAGGACGGTGCTTACGCAGGCGCATCTGTAGCTCTCTACAGACTTGGTGAACCTGAAGATGTTCCTGGCGGTGATCCTACCAAGGAAGACCAGAATATCAGCTTCTCTGCAAGTGAGTTCAACTGGACTATCGGCAGTGGATACGCTATTGGTGGTTCTTACTCAATCCCTGCAGTAAGCGGTGCACAGACCCCGGTTACTTACGAGTCTTCAAACACCAATGTTGCAAGCATTTCAGGTTCCAATATCATTATCAATGCTGCTGGAACAACTGTTATCAAGGCCACAGCTGCAGAAACCGATAAATACAACCGTGCAACTGCAACTGTAACCCTTAACATACTTTCTTCAAGCGAACCTACAACTTCTGCATACGTAAAGGTAACTTCAGCTCCTTCAAGCTGGGATGGTACCTACCTCGTAGTTGATGAAGTATCAGGAAAGGCATTCGCTCCATTCACTGCAAATGCATCGGCTTATGCTGTTAATGTAACTATCAACAATGGTCAGATTGTATCAGACGGCACAATTGACAGATATGCAATTACAGTAAGCGATGCCGGAGTAAATCACGCAAACAGCAATGTTTCAGGCCTCCGCGCTTACAATGTAAGGAACGCAGACGGTATGTACATCTGGTGGTCAAGCAATTTCGGCGAATATGATTCAGCACGTCTTGTAGCAAACACAACCAACACTGCAAGCAACAGCGGTACAACATACGAATACTACCATACATTCAAGTATGACGGCGGCGTTCAAATGGCATCTGCAATACATACAGGTTCAGGCAACGCATATTTCATGGGCTACAGCAACAATGCATTCGCATACAGCAGCAGCGCAAGCAGCAACCGTGTACAGCTTTACAAATTAAGCGGTGGAACAACTCCTGGCCAGCAGTCCCAGAATATTTCATTCGCTCAGTCTTCAGTAACCTGGACACTTGGCAGCGCATGTGAAATAGGTGGCACTTATGCAATCCAGCAGTTGAGCGGAACTTACTATACAGCTGTAAGCTACACTTCTTCAAATCCTTCTGTTGCAACTATCGTTGAAGGAAACATCAGAGTTCAGGGAGCAGGTTCAACAACCATTACTGCAACAGCTGAGGCAAGCGCTTCATACAGCGAGGCAAAAGCTTCCTACACACTTACTATCAACAACGGCAGCACTCCTGCAGGCTATGAGCTTATAACATCAGCTCCGGCAGACTGGAATGGTACATACCTCATGGTAAGTGCAGACAAGTCTTATCTGTTCAACGGAGAAACAGGTGGCAGCTCAAGTTCTTATTATGGTGGAAGTTCAAGCAACAGAGTTGCTCTCTCAGGTTCTGACTTCAACGGCAATATCATTACCAACACTTCTTACAGTCAGTATGCTTTCACCATTACAAAGAGTGGAAACAACTACTATATCAAGAAAGGTAACAACTACTATTATTGCAGCTATTCTTCCAACTCTTCAACAGGTATCGCAACCTCTACCAGCCAGTCAAACGCTGCCTGGACTTTTGAAGGCGTAACTTCAAGCTATGGCTTCCAGTTCTATCAGTACGAAAACAACCAGAATCAGTACATCTATTACAAGGATTCTGAAAGTACATTCAAGTTCGGACAGAGCGGCAAGGGTGTTGGTATCCTTCTCTACAAGCTCAACGATGGAACAATTCCTGATCAGCCAAGTCAGCCGGATCAGCCGGGTCAGGGCGGTGACTACTTCGTAAAACTTACATCAGCTCCATCAAGCTGGGATGGTACCTATCTTGTAGTTGACGAGAATTCACGTAAGGCATTTGCTTACAATTCAAGCAGTTCATATTCTGCAAACGTTACAATCAACAACGGACAGATTGCCTGGACATCAGATCTTGACAACATAGCAGTAAGGGTAACAGATGCAGGTTTGAACCATCCTAATGTTCAGATAGCTCAGGACCTCAGCAGCGGCACCCTCAGAGCATACAATGTGAAGACCAAGAACGGTCAGTTCATATATGCAAGCCAGTCAGAAATTCAGGTTGCTTCAACAAACACCAAGGACCAGAGTGGCAGCGGTTATGGTTACGGTTACGGTGGGGGAAGCTCAACAACCAGAACATATTACCACGTCTTCAATTACAAGAACGGTGCTGTATATATGATAAGCTCAGGTGACTACGAGCAGGGTAACTCTAGTGCCCAGTACTACTATTCACTGGCTTACTCAAGCAACAAGTTCGCATACGGTCAGGGCAAGAGTGCTCTTGCACAGGTTCAGCTCTACAAGCTCAACGGCGGTACAACTCCTGGTGGTGACACTCCTGTAACACCTACTCCTTCTGGAACAAGCTTCAATCTGGAGAATTCATACCTGAGTCAGTATTTGGACGCAGCTGCAACTTCTTATTCAAACAGCACAACAAATACTATTGTAGCAACATATTCCGGTACAAGCAGTACACGTGACCTTCCTAATCCTGTATCACTCTCCTGGTCAGGCAATGCTACAAGTATCAGCATATATGAAGGCCCAAGCGCAAGCGGCAATGCATTCAAGACCCAGTCCTTCAACAGTTCATCTTCTGTAGAGGTGTTCAACCTTATTCCTGGCAAGACCTATACATACAGAACCAGCAACGGCCAGACTGGTACTTTCAATACCACCGGACGCCGTCGTATGATCAAGGTCAGCGACAATGCAAGTGAAAACCACGCAAGAAACTGCCGTGACCTTGGAGGCATCAAGACACGTAAGGGTGAAACACTTAATTACAAATTGATGTACCGTGGTACCAATATGGATCAGGTTACAACGGAAGAGAAGAATATCCTTCTTGATGAACTTGGAATCAAACTTGATCAGGATCTTCGTGGCGAAAGGAGCTCAAGTCCTCTTGGAAACGGAGTGAAATTTTCCAACGAAAAGTATGATTCCCAATCTATTGCAAATCAGGACGGGAACAATATGAAGACTACTGTAAATGATGTTCTCACTTCTGTAATCAATGGCAATCCTGTATATATCCATTGTTATATTGGCTCAGACCGTACAGGTCATATGTGTATGCTTTACGAGGCACTTCTTGGATGTGACCTCAAGGAGTGTGACATAGACTACGAAATCACTTCTTTTGCCAGCAAAATGGTATATGGAACAAGAACCAGAGGCTCAGGAAATGAGTCTTCTTTCAGAAGCAAATTCGTAAAAAGTCCATACAACGCTGATTCTATTCCAGAGGCAGTAGAGAATTATGTTATAAATACCCTTGGTATCTCAAGAGATACAGTAAGGGCTTTCAGAAGGGCAATGGGAGTAAGCGAAACTCTTTAATCACTCAAATAATTATGGATAAAAAATTCTTAAAGGAGTATGAAACTCCTACTATGGAAATATGTTCATTCGATCTGTCCTTGAATATCTGCCAGAGCAGTGGAGGCACAGATGATTATGAAGATACTGAATGGTAATGAATCAAGAATTAATAAATATGAAAAAACTAATTTATCTGGCTTTATGCCTTATCACACTGTCGTGCCTTTCGTCTTGTAACAAGGAAGAGGTTGATCTTCAAAAATCAAGGCAGGATGATCTCAGAACTGTGAAATTCCTTGCAAGTACACAGAACGAGGTGGAAGTTGAAACCCGTACAGGAGTCAAGCTCAAAATGGTGCATACCTGGCTTAAAACAAATCCTTTGAACGTTCATCTGTTCGAAGACAATAACAACGGTACCATACTTGAAGGTGAGGATGTAGTAATCAATACTGAGGATCCATATGAACTTGCTACATTCGTTGCAGGCTTCTACAATTCCATCATTATTAACACTGCTACCAAGGCTCAAAAAGTTTATACCTATACCGGTGTTGTAGCACAGCGCAATGAGGAAGGTAAATTTTTCATACCTGCTGTTCAGCACCCTCAGGAAGATACCTGGATTGATCCGGACGCTGATTTCATGATTGGAAAGGCTTTCAATCAGAATTCAACATTAAGTGAAAAGCCTATTGAGTTCACATTCAAACGTCCTGTTGCAGTTTCACGTCTTGCAATCACCAATATTGAAGGTACTTATATCAAGTCTGTTACCATTACCTCAGATGATGAGCTTTCAGGTTCAGTAGGGTATTTCGACATTGATTTTGACAACTGCACAGCAGATTTGACAGGAGGCTCCAATGTTCTGCAGATTGTATTTGCAGAAAATACAAAGAAGAGCAGTACAACTTATGCTAATTTTGTATCATCCTTGGGTAAGAAGCATATCACAAAGGTTGAAGTTGAAACTGATGAGTATATTTATACCAAGGTTCTTGATGCAAATACAAACTTCAAACAAGGTACCTTCTTGAATATTGCCATGGATATGACACTCAAAGAGGGTGTATGTACACGTGTGAAAATTAGTAAGCAGGAATTGAAGTTCGAGAAGAACTCAGAGCCTATTTATGAGGATTCATACGATTTGGCTTCAATAGATCCTTATGTTTCTCCAATAGTAAGCGGTGCAGCTGAAGGCGCTGAAGTTACTTATGCTTCAAGCAATGAGGAAATAGCAACAGTTGCCAAGGGAGAGTTCGGTGAGCTTATCGTTACTCCTCTTGCAGTTGGTGAAGTTGAAATCAGTGCAACAGCATCTGCAGTTGAAGGATTTGATGAAACAACAATAAAATATACTCTTAAACTTACCGATTCCAGCCTTCCTGTTGACCAGATTCTGGAATTCTCTCAGAACGAGTTTGAATATACCTACGGTGTAGATACCTTTGAAAAACCTACTCTTGAGGGAGCTCACACCGAAGTTACATATGAATCAAGTGATCCTGAGATTGCTACTGTTGATGCAGCCGGAGGAGATGTTACATTCACCGGCACAAAGGGTGGTATCGTAATCATCACAGCTACCGCTAAGCCAGGAGAAGTTGGTGGAACCAAATACAACGAAGGAAGCGCTTCTTATACTATCAAAGTAATCGTTCCTTCTGTTGCAGCTACCTACTACAAGGCATCAGTAGTAGAGCCTGGGTATGATTATATTATCGTAAGTGAAGGAAAGGCTCTGGCAAATAATGAAGGTGTAGTTTCAGCTGAGGCTGTTACTGTTGAAAGTGACAGGATTACTCTTGAAGATGCTTCCAACATGCTCTGGTCGGCTGTTGAAGAGACAAGTTCAGACTTGCTCCAAAGTCGGAGGCCAAGCGGTCTTAGG
>JAZRWT010000265.1:0-10917 GCA_045599845.1 Candidatus Egerieisoma sp.
CGTTTGCATCCAAGGTTCTCAAGATCAACCTTATTGAACTTGCAACAAAGGTAATGTGCGGTCTTGACGTAAAGGCACCTGAAAAGAACTCTTTCGATCTTGACTATGTTGGAGTGAAAGCTTCACAGTTCAGTTTCTCAAGGCTCCAGAAAGCGGATCCTGTACTTGGCGTTGATATGGCATCAACAGGTGAGGTTGGCTGCATAGGCGATGATTCCAACGAAGCAATCCTTAAATCCATGCTCTCAGTAGGTTATCGCATTCCTGAAAAGAACATTCTGTTCTCAACAGGAGATGCAAAACAGAAGGCGGAACTTCTCGGTGCTGCGAAACTTCTCGTAAGCAAAGGTTACAACTTGTACGCAACTTCAGGAACCTTCCGTTTCTTCACAGAAAACAACGTGCCTGCAACAAGGGCATACTGGCCTAACGAGCAGGACTGTGAACCACAGGCCGTTGATCTTATCAGCCGCCACAAGATTGATATGGTTGTAAACATTCCTAAGAACCTCACACACATTGAGCTTACTAACGGTTACAAGGTAAGACGTGCCGCCGTTGACTTCAACGTACCGCTCATTACCAACGGCCGACTTGCATCCGCATTCATCACAGCCTTCTGCAACACCCCTATAGATGATATAGAAATCAAGAGCTGGGACGAATACAGATAGTTTTCATGAGAAGGACGCTTGGAATAGTCAGCATAATCACCCGTGCTGCTGCTCTTCTTATGTTGGCAGCAAGCATAATAGATTATGGCTTCCCTCTCAATGCCGTACAATCTGCTGAAATCAATCATTTTTTCTTCATTGTATGGCTTATTTTCCTTGTCAATGCCACTGTCCGTATAATAAATGCAAAAGGCAGGATAAGCAAAGCTTTCAAAGGTATTGGAATAGGTGTGAACATTCTTCTTATTCTTACAGTACTTCCTTTTCTGATACCTGGACACGGAGGGCTGATAAAGAATATATGGTATGCCCTTGACAGCCAGTTGGTAAGGAATGGCGTTCTGCTTCTGCTTTCCATAATGGAGGTTTCAGATTATCTGACTCATATTCTTGGAAAGAAAACCAACCCATCGGCAGTGCTGGCAATGAGTTTCCTTTTCATAATACTGCTGGGGTCAATATTGCTCCTGATGCCTAATTGCACCATTCCAAGCGTAAACCTCTCATGGGTTGACTCACTTTTTACAGCTACCAGTGCAGTATGTGTCAATGGCCTGATTACTATTGATCTTGCTACTACATTCACATTTTCCGGCAAGTTGATAGTATTGGCTCTCATACAGATAGGAGGACTTGGGGTAATGACAATAACAAGCTTTTTCGCACTGTTCTTCATGGGAAATGTTTCATTGAACAACAAAATGATTGTCAAGGACCTCATATCATCCGAATCTCTGTCTTCCTTGCTTTCCACCCTGCTGCATATAGTGTTGTTCACGTTTGCCATAGAACTTGCAGGCGCATTGTTGATATTGTCAAGCATACATTCAACACTTGGAATGACAATTGAAGAAGAAATCTTCTTTTCCGTTTTCCATTCAATATCAGCTTTCTGCAACGCCGGTCTCTCCTCTTTTCCACAGGGGATGGGAAACCCTGATATTCTGAACGGCAACCTTTCCATATTCTGGATTCTTTCATTCCTCGTAATTCTTGGTGGTATAGGATACCCTGTTATGACAAATGTCAAAACTTATACAATACAGCATATCAAACGTTTCAGATTGCTTGTCAAAGGGGAAAAAGCAGTTAATATTCCACGTCTTATTGGCCTGAATACAAAGGTAGTGCTTAATATGACTCTCATTCTCCTTGTATCCGGTACAGTACTGCTTGCTGTTTTTGAATGGAACGGAGTATTTGCGGGAAAATCTGTCCTTTGGAAAATAACTCAGGCATTCTTCAATTCAGCGTGCCCCAGAACAGCCGGGTTCGTAAGCGTAAGTCTTCCACAGATGTGCATTCAGTCCATAATGTTATATATGTTCCTTATGTGGATAGGTGGAGCCTCGCAATCAACTGCGGGCGGTATCAAGGTGAACACATTCGCGGTTGCACTGCTCAACCTGAGAGCTGTAATGCGCGGACAGGATCACGTTGAGGTCTATAACAGGGAACTCACAAGAAACTCAGTGCATCAGGCAAATGCCACAATTGTACTGTCAATCTGCGTCTTGTGCATTTCAGTAATGGTCATGTCAATCCTGGAGCCGGACATATCTGTAAAGAATCTGCTGTTTGAATGTTTTTCAGCAATAGGCACTGTAGGCTCCTCCCTGGATACTACCCCGCTGCTGTCAACAGCTGGCAAAATTGTAATAATATTTCTGATGTTTTTCGGACGTGTAGGTCTGCTTTCATTGTTTTCAAGCCTTATAGCGCAAAAAAAGACAAGGCCTTACCGTTTAATGAAATCTGAAATTGAGTAAATAACGGAAATTTGGTCAAAATATATGAAAATCATTGTAATAGGTCTAGGATATTACGGCAGGAATGTAGCTGTAGGCTTGGTTAACTATGGTCACGAGGTAATCTGCATAGACAACAAATCAAGCAATATAGAATCAATCAAGGATAATATAGATACTGCATTCGTGCTCGATGCTTCCGATGAAAATGCATTGTGCACCATGCCGTTGAGCGAGATTGATCTGGCAATCGTTGCTATTGGTGAAGATTTGAATTCATCTGTACGCACAATAGCCCTGCTAAAGAAACATGGCGTAAAACATATATTTGCCAGAGCCTCAGACCCTGTTCATAAAAACATTGTGGAAGCTTTCCAAATAGACAGGATACTTACACCTGAAGACGATTCAGCTCACGATTTTGCTGCACAAATCTCTTTGGGTACAAATGTGCAATCCTTCAATGTGGCAAATGATTTCAATGTTTACAAATTCAGAATCCCAGCCTCTTTCCATGGCAGGACATTGGAGGATCTTGCTATTGAAACCAGATTCTCCTTGTATGTACTCGGCGTGGTGAAGGAAAAGGAATCCAGGAACTGCGTAGGAATAATCAGGAAAGAGCAGGAACTTATTAACAAGCCGGATGCCAGGCTCCGAATTCTGTCAGGTGACACCCTCATACTCTACGGCCAGGAAAAGGACTTCATAAAACTGTCCAAGACCATGTGAACCAACTGCATTGTAATATCAGATTATATACCAGATAAATGCAATGTATGACAGGATGAAGATCAGACCTTCCATCCTGTCTACTTTTTTACGGGCGAATGTATAATATGATATGAACAATGCCATTGCAGATGCAAGCATTGTGAAAAGATACACGTGAGTGATACCATCGGGCGCCAATGGTGTGATAAGGGCGCTTCCACCAAGTATCAGCAGAACGTTGCTCACGTTCGACCCTATTATGTTGCCCAGAACCATATCCGTATTCTTCTTGAAGGCCGCTGCAACACAGGTTGCAAGTTCAGGGAGGCTGGTTCCTCCGGCAAGGAT
This sequence comes from Candidatus Egerieisoma sp., assembly GCA_045599845.1. GTDB lineage: Bacteria > Bacteroidota > Bacteroidia > Bacteroidales > UBA932 > Egerieousia. The sequence continues at coordinate 3,485 of JAZRWT010000265.1, forward strand.
TGTTGCTGCAATAACAGCATCGCTTACTCCCAGTGATTTGGCAATATAGCAGGCGGAATCAACGAACATGTTTCCCCCAACAACCAGCACAGCCAATGAGGCCAGCACAAGCAATATATTGAACCAGAGGTTTTGTGAAACGCGTGAAAAGGCCAAACTAATTCTGGAAGCAGCATTGGAACCGCTTCCGGCCTTATTGTCATAAGTATTATTGATTGCATCCAGTACATCGTTCGCAGAATTGTCTTTTTCAGCACCAGTCTGCTCGTCCAATACGGCAACATCCCGTTTTCCTGTCTTGATGGAATATATCATGAACGCAATGAAACATAGCAACAGGACAGCGCCTTCGATTCTTGAAAGTCTGCCTGAATAAACGAATATCACGAACAGGGCCGTGGATATCAGCACTGCAGGAATATCGCGTTTCAAATTGCTCCTAGTCAATGAAATAGGCATAATCAGAGCGCTTAAACCAACTATCGCCAGTATATTGAAAATATTGGAGCCAACAATGTTGCCTATTGCCATGTTGCCATTGCCTTCAAAGGCGGAAATGAAGCTGACTACCATCTCCGGTGCGGAGGTTCCAATTCCAACAATGGTCATGCCTATAAGGAAGTCCGAAAGGCCGAAACGGCGGGCTATCTTTGAGGCGCCATCTACCATTTTGTCTGCGCCAAGGGTAATCAAGACCAGCCCTAGAATCAGGAGAAGAATATTATGGAACATATCAAATCCATTGAAAAACGGCCTGTATATTAAATCAGGCTTGTTCATGTGCTTTTGACAAAAATAGAGAAATTATCAATTTTATGAAATACTGAAAGCTGATTTATGCCCATTAACTCGTATATTTGTAAGTGCATTGCAATTATTGAATGGAGCATGTAAAAACCGAATAAAATCAATCACTATGATAGAAGCAACAAAATACACATTGAAGAACATTGCAGACGGCCGTGAATTCGAGGATGAAGGCTGGATGCTTGCAGACCCGCAGAGCAAGGAAGCCTCTCTTGTAAGAGCCATTTACGCAAAAAAACAGATAGATTTCAAGGATGCCTCATACGGATTCTACAAATACGCAGACTGGCTCCCAATAAACAGGACTTTGGAACATTCTTCCGCTCCTGTAACCTATAAAAGCACGGCCCTTGCCTCTAAACTTGGCATGAGCAATCTTTACATAACTTTCAGCGGCTGGTGGCCGAAGATAGGCGCATCATTCAAGACCTGCTCCTTCAAGGAAACCGAGGCTTACAGTGTCTGTGCCCGACTTGGCGATAGCAATAAAAGAATCCTTGTAGTTGCCTCTGCCGGCAACACAGCCCGCGCATTCGCCCAGGTATGCTCCGACAACCATATTCCAATTGTGATAGCTATACCATACGACAACCTTTCAGCACTCTGGTTTGAGAAACCTCTTGATGATTGTGTAAAAATCATCTGCTCTCCTGCCGGAACCGATTATTTTGATGCAATACGTCTTGGTGACAAAGTTTGCAGCAACCCTCATTTCCTGGCCGAGGGCGGTGCCAAGAATGTAGCACGCCGCGATGGTATGGCAACCACAGTTCTCTCAGCCGTAGAAAAGATAGGACGCATACCTGATGCATATTTCCAGGCAATTGGCAGCGGTACAGGAACGATTGCCGCCTGGGAAGCAAACCTCAGGCTGATTGAAGACGGCCGTTTCGGCAAACATCTGATGAAGCTCATTCCGTCACAGAACTATCCATTCACCCCTATGTACGACTCCTTCAAGGCAGACAGCCGCAAACTCATTCTTCCTGAAGATGAGAACGTTGCAAGGGAACTTGCTCTTAAGATAAATGCCAAGGTTCTCTCTAACAGGAAACCGCCTTATTCTCTCGCAGGCGGACTTTACGATGCACTCAAGAGTGCCAACGGAGATATGGAGAAAGTTACGAACGAGGAACTTGCACAGGCATGTGCCGAATTCCTCGAGCTTGAAGGCATTGACATCCACCCTGCAGCTGGTGTAGCCGTAAAGAGCCTAGAAAAAGCGCTGGCAAGCGGCAAAATCAACAAGGATGATGTGGTAATGCTCAACATTACCGGAGGCGGTGAGCAACTTTTCAAGAAAGAACACAAGTGCATCCAGGCACAGCCTTCATTGGTGATGAGTCCGGATACAAGCGCAGAGGAAATTGTTGACAAAGTTATTTCGCTATTCAAGTAAGGTATATCAACTTCAGGTAAAAACAATATGCTTGCTATTGACAAACCGATTGATCCGGCAGAACGTGGAAAACTGGCCGAAGAATGGTTCAGGAAAGGATACAACTGCTGTCAGTCGGTAGTGCTTGCATTCTCGGACATAATAACGGCAAGTTATCCAGGTCTTGATGAAAGCACCATTGCTTCACTGAGTTCAGGCTTCGGTGGAGGATTCGGGCGCCTTCGCGAAGTTTGCGGAGCAGTCAGCGGCATGACCTTCATGGCAGGAATCATCTCCCCTGCCAGTGACCCTTCAAACCATGAGGCACGGACAAGGAATTATTCGCTCGTTCAGGAATTCGCAGCACAATACCGTGAAGAAAACGGCAGCATAATCTGCCGGGAACTCCTGGGCTTACAGAACGCTCCGGTTAAGATTCAGGGAAGCAGCAACGCAAAGCTTTCAAATATTGAAAGCCCCGCCCCTTCTGTCCGCTCACAGGAATACTATAAGAAACGACCATGCGCACAACTCGTACGCATGGCCGCCGAAATCGTTGCCCGCAAACTCACAGAAGCTCTTAGCTGAAAAGTGCACCAACATTTAAAAGAGCTATGCAATGAGGCAATCAATCAATCAATCAATCACCATTCCGGCAATCGAACGCTGCATTCTGATATTCATCTGCCTTTTGTCATGTTTCATTGCTGAAGGTCAAACTATCGTTGTGAAGAAAAGTGACAAAAAGGCTTTTCAACAAAAGGATATAGAGTTAAGAATTCTCGACAGCTGCAATGCCGAGCCAGTATCTTTTGCATCGGCGTATCTGAAGAAAGATACGTTGATTACCAATTATTACATTTCTGATGAAAATGGTGCCGTACATTTTCCCAATGTTTCAAAAGGCAGATACACACTTGTTGTTGAAGCGCTCGGATATAGGCCCTGCTCTATGGAATTCACCCTGAATAACACTATCTCCATACCGCCTGTGATATATTTGAGCCCAGAATCCGATATTCTGGATGCCGCTGTTGTAACGGCCTACTCGAATCTGGTTGAATACCGCAAAGACACATTGGTGTACAATGCCTCGGTATATCGTTTTGCCGGAAACGCCACCCTGGAAGATTTGCTTAAAAGAATGCCAGGTGTGAATGTCGATGGAGGTAACATTCGTGTTCACGGCAAAGAAATCACTATGCTTACCGTTAACGGACGCGCTTTCTTCTTCTCAGACAAAACTCTTGCGCTCAAGAACCTGCCGGCAAAAATAGTGGAAAAGATCAAGGTCATAGATAACGAATCAGGCAATAAAGTTACCGAAAAGTTCAAGTCACAGGACAACAGACATGTAATGGACGTGGAGCTCAAGGAAGAATTCAAGAACGGCTGTTTCGGCAATATCATGGTAGAGGGTGGAGCAATATGGGACAAGGACAGGTTCCAAGGCCCAACGGAAACCGATCTGGATTTTGGAGCGAAAGCGCTAGCTTGCCTGTACGGTTCCAAGGACCAGCTGGCCATATTGGCACAAGGAGACAATTGCCACACCGGTAATGGTTATGACACTAAATTCGCACTCAATTACAACACATCACGAATAAAGAAATTTGAATCCTCATTTTCCGCCTTGTACGGCAGATCACGGATTGATGAAAACATTCTGTCAAATAGGGAAGACTTGTTCCAGGATTACTCCATAAGCAGATTGGGTATGAGCGCAACAGACTCACGTGGCAAAAGACTCAGAACTGATATCCAGATGAAACTCACGGGGGTTGAAAAACTCAGACTTGAAGTCCATCCATATTTTTCGTACAAAAACACCGATTCCCTGAGCAATGAATCTTTAAGCGTAGCCGATATGGCACAATTTTCCAATGAAATATGGCAAGGAAGTTCAGACATCAAAGCCGGAGGCATTTCCATTGATGCCGGAATGTCCGGAATCGGCCCCCCGGGCAGGGATCTAAGCCTTCGATTCAAGCAGGACAATTCCCTATGGGATGAGGACGGTCTCCTTGAAATGCAGTCCGTACATCAGGGAGAAGTTACTGGAGAAACGAATCTGCATAAGGACTCAAGACAGAGAATCAATTCCACAGAAGGCGCATTGGTCTATACGGAACCACTTGGAAGCGCCATATCGCTTACTGCCGCATCTGAAGCAAAATACAACAGCACCAACACAAAAGTTTCTTCCTACAACAGCCGGACAGGAACATTCAATCCACATTTTTCATCCGACTACAGCAAATCCACATTTTCAATAAGTGAAGTGATGTACCTGACATACAGGCTCAAAAATGGCGAACTTTCAGGAGGCATTGAACTGGAACAAATCCATCAGAGTACAGACAGAAAAGATTTGGCAAATTCCTTTTCCACCGGCGATAGTGAATGGCAGCATTCTGTATCTCCTTATATCTACCTGAACTTCGTGAAATATGGCTGCATCTTTTTCAGAACGAAAAGCAACCCGATAAACGGCACGGACTTGCAGCCATCTCTGAATATTCTTGGCGCAACGGACACGAGAATAGGAAACATATTTCTCAAGCCCTACTTTTCATACGATTTTACCTTACAGTTCAGGCATAACAAGAAGAAACAAAGGCTGAATATTATTTTCAATCCTGTGTTTGACAACAACCGCATCGTATACGCCAGATGGCACAGCGCATCCGGAATGCAATATATGTTTCCTGTAAATTCCAGGAGTTCATCAGTTAACCTTAACCTCTTCGCTTCATACAACAGAAGTTTTGCCGGAAAAGGGCGTTGCCTATTGTCCTTGTACACCAGCTGCAACTGGCTGTCCAGCGTAAGTTATGAGCATTCCGGGGCTATGGAAGTCATAGATCCATCAATGTTCAATTATGAAGAATTCATAAGAGATATCTGGGGCGGCAGCAGCGGAGAAAGATTCTATTCCGGCAAAAGCGGTTTCTCCAGAGAAAGATCAGATATGCTGCATATCACTGCCGGAGCGGAGTTGAAATTTGACTTGAAAACATTTTCCGCCAATCTGAAAGTTACTCCGGACTATTTCCATTCAGGTTACAAAGTCCTGTCAAACTATATGAAAGATGCTTGGAGAATTTCAGTAACGCCTTCCATGAACGTTAATCTGCCTGAAGAATTCTTCCTTGAGTCATCATTGGACTGCTGCACCTACAAAGGCTATGGGAACGATTGCACCACCTGGGATTTCTCCGTAGGTCTTGGAAAAGATGTAGGGATGTTTACGCTCAATCTCAAATGCGCCGATATTTTCAACGACACTGCGAACATGAATCATAGGTCCACATCGGAATATGTAATCAATACCATACGCAGCCATATTGGCAGAAGAATGGTTTTCAGCATCTCGTTCAATTTCGGAAAGGCGAACGCCAAGGCCGAAAAGGAAGTCAACACTTATTTGAGAAACTTGAACAGACTATAGAAAGCCATATAACCCAACCGTAGCATATAATACAATTATGTATATGATTAAGCGAATAAGATATATTATAACATTTTGCACAATATTCTTCTGTGTGAACTGGTCCGCCTTATCACAGGAAACGGATAAGAGTTCCCATGGACATACAGATACCCAAGCCACACTCGCACAAGCCCGCAAACTCAAGAATCTTTGGAAATACGAGGCGGCCATAGCTTTGCTTGAAGACAATGTATCTGACAGCACAGACCATTCAATTTTGTCCGAACTGGCGGACTGCTATTTCTTGAACGCCAGAAACATGGAAGCTGAAATTCTGTACTTATATCTGAAACAAAACAGTGAGGACAACATTTTCTATTCCATAAGACTAATGGCCATAAACTACAGGACGGGAAATTACCGGACGAGCATTGCACATGGTCAGGAAGTGCTGTCAAAAGATTCCATTCCTGCAGTTTTATCCATGATAGGAGATTCATACAACAAAATGAACTGTAGTGATTCAGCATATATCTTTTATGAACACGCTCTTTGCAAACGGCCTTCTGATGCCAGAACAGCAGAAAAGATGTGCGATATTTTGCTCAAGGACAAGGAATACGACAAGGTCATAGAAATTGCCGACCATTTTCTTGAAACGAATTCAGAGAACGTGTCCATCACTTCAATAAGAGGCCTTGTCTATTACCTTAAAGGAGATTATTCCAAATCCCTGAGTGAATTTGAAGGCATTCTGGTGAACAATCCGGACAATATCGGTGCCCACTACTATACAGGTCTCAACCATTACCGCATGGGCAACTATTTCTGGGCGCTGAAAGAACTGGAACTGTCGTATGAGCAGGATTCTTCAAACGTTAACTTGATTGTATATCTTGCCGATACCAAAGCGCATCTGTATTCGGATTTTGACGAGAAAGCCAAACCTCTGTACGAACGGGCCATGTCCATTCTCCAACCGGATTCATCAATCGTTTCAAATATATGCTACACCTGGGCAATGAATCTGTTCAACACAAGGGAGTATTCTAAAGCCATTAAGAAATTCAAAGAGGCGCACAGCTTCACTCCTGCCAGAAGCAGTTGTCTGTATTACACAGCACGTTGCCACGATTCTCTGAATGAAACAAAACAGGCCATATCATATTTCAAGAAATATATTGAATCTTCCGGTGAAAAACACAACTCAATGTTTGAATATGCAAAATGCAGACTTGCGGCATTGAAAGAGGAAGAATTCATGGCAGTTGATCTGTAGATTATTATTACTACAGTCATTACGAAAGAATACGCGAAAAGAAAAACGGGCACGTTTTCTACCATAGTTTTTAAGACAAAGTGAGCTCAAACCTCATCGGCTATGATGGTTTGAACTCATCCGCTATGAAAATCACGCTTGGTAAAGGCGTTAGTATTATCAAGCTCGCCAAAGCAGCTTGCAATGAATGCAAACACAACATATTCTGAGGCACATGACTGCAGGCAGACCCGCCGAAATGAGGGGTCTGCTTTCAACGACCATAGCTTCACGGCATCTGAACGGTACTCGTGCAAGCAGTTTTGGCAAAACAAGCACGTTTTGAGCAAAAACGTGACCAAACGAGGTCCGAAAGCGGCAAATGGTCACGATTTGGGGCAAAAACGTGACCAAACGAGGTCCGAAAGCGGCAAATGGTCACGATTTGGGGCAGAAACGTGACCGAATGCAGCGGCGGGGCACTGGAATATGAAAAAGCTTTGCCCAGGAAAGGCAAAGTTTTTCAGATGAAGTGCCATAGCGCAACTGAACGGTGA
>JAZRWT010000266.1:0-6938 GCA_045599845.1 Candidatus Egerieisoma sp.
GTTATGGGCATAAGTTTCACGTTCCTCTCAGTTGCCATTGCAATAGTTGCAAGGCACGGAATGGGTTCGCTCATTGGTGCCGTTATTGTTGGCGGCATAATCGAAGGATGCTTCGGACTCTTCCACAAATATTGGATAAAGTTTGTTCCCAAGGTTGTTTCCGCTACCGTTGTTACGGCAATCGGACTCACCCTTTTACCAATAGGCGCCAACGATTTTGCCGGAGGAGCAGGTGCGGCGGACTTCGGCAGCGCAAGAAACTGGATTCTCGGGGCTTCATCACTGATAGTATGCGTAATACTTCATGCCAAGGCTAAAGGCACGCTTCGTGCACTCTCAATACTCATTGGACTTGCTGCAGGGTACATTCTTGCCATTTGCATAGGAGCAGTGGATTTTACACCTGTTCACAATGTAAAACTGATATCTCTTCCAAGAATTCTGCCATTCAAACCTGAATTTTACATTTCAGACATACTGGCAGTACTTTGCATATTCTTTGTTTCCGCCACTGAGACCATAGGCGACAGTTCCGCACTTTGCTACGGCGCACTCAAGAGGGAAATAAGCAACAAAGAGCTCGGAGGCTCCATTTCCTGCGATGGTTTTATAAGTTCCCTTGCCGGCATGCTAGGCTGCACGCCAATCACCACTTATGCCCAGAACATAGGTCTGATTGCCATTTCAAGGATAGTCAACCGCTTCACCATAGCCGTTGGAGCCACGTTCATGATACTGGGAGGCCTCTTCCCTGTTTTCGGCATTGTACTCAACACCATTCCCAATGCCGTGCTCGGCGGATGCACAATACTCATGTTCGGAAGCATCCTCTACGCCGGCTTTGAAATGATTTCAAAAAGCGGATTCACAAAAAGGAATCTTATAATAACAGGCATACCTCTGTGCATCGGATTCGGATTCACACAGGTTCCAGCAATATTCAATATTTTCCCGGAAGTATTCAGAATGGTTTTCGCAGAAAACTGCGTTGCCATTGTATTCATACTGGCAGTATTCCTAAACCTTATAGTATCAGAAGATGAGCAAGACAAATAATTATCAGCAGATTCTTGAAAATATATACAATGAAATCCAGCCGCTTGCAAAGGAAGGCAAGCAGGCCGACTACATACCTGCTCTGGCGGAAGTGAACCCCGATCAGTTCGGAATCTGCCTCAGCTTGTGCAACGGCAGAACCTTTGAACTAGGCCGCAGCTGCGAGCGCTTCACAATCCAAAGTATTTCCAAAGTCTTTTCACTTGCGATAGCCTTGAATTTTGAGGGAGAGAATCTTTGGAAGAGAATGGGAAAGGAGCCCTCCGGAACCTCCTTCAACTCTCTGGTTCAGTTGGAATACGAGCATGGAATTCCACGCAATCCCTTCATAAACGCAGGCGCTCTAGTGCTCACGGACATTCTGCTGAGCCATCTGGCAAATCCTGAAGAATTTTTCCTCAATTTCGTACGCACACTGTGTGCGGAAGGTATGACCGGCGAAGCTGCACAACTTGACACTGCAAAAGGCAACAAGAGCTTCAACAACGGAGCTGGTTATGATTCAATTGATTATAACAGAAGGATTGCAGAATCGGAGTTTGAAACCTGCTATATGAATGCAGCCATTGCAAACCTGTTGAAATACCACCACAATCTGAACAACAGAATAAACGACGTCCTTCATTTATACTGCACGCTCTGTGCGCTGGAAATGAATTGCAGGGAACTGTCAGCAGCATTTCTGAATTTCGCCCACAGTGACCGTCCGTTCAGCCACTACGGCGTTGAACTCACCAAATCACAGGTAAAACGTTTGAACGCCATAATGCAGACCTGCGGCTTTTACGATGAAGCCGGCGAATTCTCCTTTGCTGTAGGGCTGCCAGGCAAGAGCGGCGTAGGTGGCGGCATTGCTGCAATATATCCATCGAAGTACTCCATTGCCGTATGGAGTCCAAGGCTTAACGTGAAAGGGAACAGCATAATGGGAATGAAAGCTCTGGAACTGTTCACTACTGAAACCAGTGAATCCATTTTCTGATATGGGCGGGTTGATACTGGAAAGATGCTGCACTAGTGCTGAACAGGCTCTGGAGGCTCTGAAGAACGGAGCCGCCAGAATTGAACTGTGCCGTGACCTTTCAGTAGGCGGAATCACTCCTGAGCGCAACCTGATTCTTGCCGCTGTCAGGACAGGCATCCCTGTGAATGTTCTCATAAGGCCCCGTGGTGGCAACTTCGTTTATTCAGCCGAAGAGATACAGCAGATGATATCAGACATAGAATTCTGCCGCAGTGCGGGAGTCAACGGAGTTGTCATAGGCATACTTCACCCCGATGGTTCAGTCAATCTTGAAGCCATGCGGCTTCTGATTGCCGCAGTACAAGGTATGAGCATCACCTTCCACAGAGCCTTTGATCGCTGCTCCAATCCGCAGCAGGCGCTGGAGGACATAATTTCACTCGGATGCAACAGACTTCTCACCTCCGGCCTGCAGGATACGGCTCCACAAGGTCAGGCTCTGATTGCTGAACTTGTAAGACAGGCCGCAGGACGGATAATCATAATGCCCGGTTCGGGAGTAACCCCTGAAAACATAAACAGTCTGGCCGCAGCCACCGGCGCCCGCGAATTCCACGGCACCCGCCTGGCACTATGACTTTATTTTGTATAACTATTGATACGAAGCATGAAAACTACTCTCAAACATGGCAAAAGAAAACTGGCGCTGATTTCAGTTGCTTTTACAATATTGATTTACGCACTGTTGGGCTGCAATGAGGGAAAGATTGATTATGTGCAGTTCCTTTACGAGTCAATGCCTCTGCCAGACAGTCTGGTATATCCCCGCGAATACTGGGAGCAGAACGTTGCCAAGACTCTGGAAGTGAGGGACAGGATGAACTGGGATGTTCCGGAGAGGGAGTTCAGGCATTTTGTCCTGCCCATCAGGGTGAATAATGAAAATCTTGATGATTTCAGGCTTGTATATGCAGACAGCCTTTGCAAGCGCGTGAAGGGTATGACAATGGAACAGGCGGCTCTGGAAATCAACCACTGGTGCCACGAAAGAATGACCTACATTCCATCCGATGGCAGGACCCTCGGGCCTATGGCTTCTATCAAGTCAGGCCTTGGACGCTGCGGTGAGGAATCGGTTCTTGCAGTTTCCGCATTGAGGGCGGCAGGGCTTCCTGCACGTCAGGTTTATACACCGCGATGGGCTCACACAGATGACAATCACGCTTGGGTTGAAGTGTATGTAAATGGCACATGGCATTTCATGGGAGCATGTGAACCTGAACCTGTACTTGACCTGGGATGGTTCAATGCATCGGTCTCAAGGGCAATGCTGCTGCATACAAAGGCATTCGGGGATTATCAAGGGCCTGAGGATGTGATTTCAAGAACGGATGTTTATACGGAAATTAATGTCATAAAGAACTATGTTCCAACAAAAAGAGTCACCGTTACTGTAAAAGATACTGTTGGAAATGTTGTCCCGGAAGCAGATTTGGAGTTCAAGATATATAACTATGCTGAATTCTATACAGTTGCAAGATATAAGACAGACGAGCATGGCCAGGCTTCACTGGACACTGGTCTTGGCAATATTGCAGTATGGGCTTCAAAAGACAGCAATTTCGGGATTGGTGTTGTATCCGATGAAACTCTTGACCTGGTACTTGACAAGACATTCGGTCATGAATACAGCATGGACCTGGACATTGTGCCGCCTGTTGAGAAAGTGCTGCCAAGCAAGGCCACCGATGAGCAGATTGCACGGAATGCCGAACGTTTGGAAGAAGGCAACGCCATACGCGAGGCAAGAGAGCACCCAAAAACCGATATTTCAGGACTGTTCCTTTCCAAGAAAGATGCGATTGATGTAAGCGATGAAGTCATAGAAGACACAAAAAAAGGCCTTGCAATATTGTTCAGTACAAGAATCAACCAATACGATACAATAATGACTGTTGTGAGTGCTGATGACACAACGGATGCACCCGGAAAGAAAACATTCGGACAAAAGCTTGACAGTGCAAAGAAATATGCCCATAAAGCAAGAAAGCTCACATCAAAAGTAATGACAGTAACTTCAGGCAGCATGATGTCACGGACCATGCTAGCCGGAGACGAACTCGATGAGAACGTTGATACCACAAAAACAAGTTCAACACGTAAAACAACGAATTGGGCTGGAAAGCAGGTCAGGAAACTCAAACAGATAGTATCCAGAACAAAGAAGAAGATAATACCGCCGGAAAGCAGGGTTGGAAGGCTGAAACATAAGTATGATACAGTCAAGGACACCATTTCGGCAAAGGAAGACTGGCTTCTTGACAAGACCATTGAAAAAGTTGGTGGAATCTTCCAAAGGAAAGACTCCGTAACAGAATCCGATTCATTGCATCCACATATCAATAGAATAATTACCGAAGTAAGGAACATTGCTCACGATAAATATATAGTCTCACCCCGCATAGAACTCGAAATGCTTCTCCCTTACAGATGCGCCATCCTCAATTCAGGCCTGGTTGACAGCCTCCTCTCCCCTGCTCAGGTTGCCAAGTGGGTCAAGGACAGCATAAGGATAGTTGATTCAAGGAATCCTCAGGAGCTCAGGATACCACCTATCGCCGTATGGGAAAGCAGGATATCTGACAGGACCTCGCGCAAGATTTTCTTTGTTGCCATGTGCAGGACTCTGGGCTTCGCCGCAAGGATAGATGAGGTTACTTCCACAACGCAGTACAGGCGGGAAGATGGTTCCTGGGTTGATGTGGATTTTGATTCAGGGAAACAGGAAGTTCCGGCAAAGGGCCGTTTGCGCACCATATACAATGCAGGAAACAGTCCTTTGAGAATTGCTGAATATTACAAACACTATACGCTCTCACAAATATACGATGGCACGGCGCATTTGTGCGAATTCAATGAAAATGAAGAGGTTGCGCAATGTAACAAGATGAATGCCGGATATTATCTCCTCACAAGCGGAAACAGGATGGCCGATGGCAGCGTTCTGGCTCATCTTGAATTCTTCAATGTGAAGGAAGGCTCGGAAACAACAGTGCCTGTAATTTTGCGCAGCAATGACAGCAAGCTTTCAGTTATAGGCAGTCTTGATGCTGAAAAACATTTCAAACCTGAAAACGGTCCTGAATGCAGCATTCTTTCCGCCACTGGACGTGGATATTTCATGCTCTGCGTTTTTGGCTCACATAATGAACCAACCATTCATGCTGCAAAGCAAATGAATGAAATGGCCGGGGCAATCGACCATTGGGGAAGAAAGGTCATAATACTTGGGAGCGATTCAGAAGGGAAACTTCCGGAAAAGGCAAGACCAGACGCTTTGAAAAACGTTGTTTATGGAACAGACGTCAACGGAAAGGTAAGTTCAATGATTGAGGAAGGCATGCATATAAACAGGACCAATCTGCCTCTTGTTGTTGTTGCCGACAGTTTCGGCCGTATTGTATATTTCTCACAGGGTTACAACACCTCGCTTGAATCGCAATTGCTGAAAGTGATGTCTGAAACCGCTACACCGGATTGCCGATGAGCTGGTCCAGTTCCTGCTCGAATTGTGCTGCGTTGAAAAACTGTATGGCGTGCATTCCGGCTTCACGGGCGCCTAGGACATTCTTGAGCTTGTCATCTGTGAACACACATTCTTCCGGCTTGAAATTGAATTTTTCACAGAAACGCCGGTAGATTTCAACGTATGGCTTGATGAGATGTTCTTCTGAGGATATGAGTCTGTCATCCATAAGTTGGAGTATATCAAACTTTTCAATCACTTCATAAACATTGCTGCACCAGTTGGTGAGGCCATATATCCCATAGCCTGCTGCCCTGAGCCTGTGAATGAGTGAGCGCATACCCGGAATCTCTTCGGTAATAATATCTATCTGCCTGTCATGGAATACTTGCAGTTCCTCTTTCCACTGTGGATATTCGCACTGCTTTTCAATAATGAGGTCGTCAAATGAAGTGTCACCCTTATCCATCCTGAGGACAAATTCTTCATTGCACATTACAGACTTGAACTTCTCAACTTCTGCAACATTGCCCTTGAACAAAGGGACAAGAAAATGGTCGAATTCATAATCAACCAGCACCTTTCCAAAATCGAAAACTATATTCCTGATCATCTTTCCAAATTTTGCCTGCAAAAGTACAGTTAGCAAGGCAGAATTCCAATTGGATTTATGCTTTCTAAATCTTAATTTTGCGTTATTGCCGGTTCAATTAAACGGCTATAGAATAATATGTTTGGATTTACAAATACCATCCTGGCTGCAAACAATACGAAACTCGCTGTTGCAGATTCCCTCAAAACAATATTCCTTGACACTACCGGCAAATCCGATGTTGAGAAACATCTGATTTCATCAATCAATACGGTATCAAGCACACCTGCAGACAAACTTATAGCCGACCTCATTGACAAAGCCATTCAGTTCGGCCTCAAGCTCGCGGCGGCAATTGCCATATATTTCATTGGAGCATGGCTCATACGCATCATCAAAGGGTTCATTAAAAAATTCCTGTTCAGAAAGAGTGCTGAACTTGCAGTTGTTTCCTTTGTCAGTAGCGTAGTGTCTGCCTTTTTGTGGATTGTTGTAACAATAGTGGCCATAGGCACACTTGGTGTTGAAACCACATCTCTGGCCGCATTGCTGGCTGCAGGTGGCGTGGCTATAGGCATGGCTATGAGCGGCACTGTACAGAACTTTGCTGGCGGACTCATGATACTCATTTTCAAGCCGTTCAAAGTTGGTGACTACATACAGGCAATGAACTATGAAGGAACGGTACTTGAAATGAACATTTCATACACCAAGATAGTAACAGTTGACAACCGCGTAATTGTAATCCCCAACGGGCCTCTCCAGAGCGGGACAGTAAACAACTTCTCTGCCCTTCCATA
>JAZRWT010000267.1:0-4922 GCA_045599845.1 Candidatus Egerieisoma sp.
TGACTGCCGGAAGGTTGATAATACATCTGCACGGACTCACCGGCCTTTATTATTGTGCTTGAACTGATTTCATAGGTTGCTGTATAAGGATAATAGTAAATGTCATCTTGTCCTTTAATACTTACGCTCTTTGATGCTACATCCTTTTCTCTCAGCTTGTTACCAGGTGTTTTTATAATTGCGCCCAACTTGCCTGAAAAGACTGTATTTCCCGTATTAATCACTGTAGCCGTGATTGATGTGGCTTTGCCGGATACATACGCAGAACATTGCAGGTTTTCATTCAATCCCAAACGATATTCCTTAACAGGGCTGCCACCTGCATCAGGCTTGATGTTGAAGATTGCATCAACACTCAGGCTGAAATCATCCATTGTGGTGACATAGTAGAAACCGTTGGATGAACCGCCCCATCCAAAGTTTATATAAACATAATCGCTGCCTCTGTAACCTGCGCCAACAAACTCGTGGCCGCCGCCGGATGTGCTCTGTGCACCGAATATCAAAGGTCGGCCATTGTCAATATCATTATGTATGAGCTGAATCCACTGAGCTTTGCTACAAGTCTTTCTAGTAATATATTGCGCACTCTGGTCATATTTGAAATAGGTCGTGAGAGCTGGAGCAACACGAACAGAAAAAGCTCCTGAACCGTCTGCTGTATATTGCATCTGAACTGCAGCACCGCAATCGGCCATAAGCCTTGCAACCGCATTCCCTTCTGCTTCTGACCATCTGCCTGACTTGTATTCCATAAGCATGTTGCTCCAATCGTATGCGTATCCGAGCTCGATTGCAGGAACATTTATGCCGCTTGGAGTGGTGTATGCAGGTATTGTTCCAACACCGCAATCAGGCCAGTTGTGATATCTCATGACTATTGCCATTGCTGTTGCAACACAACCGGTCACACAGTGTGAACTGCCTTGCATAGGAGTGAAGTTATAATAAGGAGCGCTCTGACTCCACTGTGCTGTCTCAAGAACCTTTTCAGTGTCATCATCCATATTAGGATGGGATGGCACTGCGTTTGGATGTGTCCTGTAGTATTTTACTTCGCCCTCAAGCATCTTGAGATAAAATTTCACGTTCTCCGGCATATTCTCGGTAACGAAAGCGTTTTCATTGGAATAAGCGAGTACAGGACCTACTGCATCATCACCTGAAACAATGACAAAGGAATGACTCATTTCATCCGAGCAAACGAAATATTCCTCGCCTGCTGTCTTCTTAACCATTTTCAGATTTCTTGGTGATTTTGGGCTTGTGGCCATTCTGACTCTGCTTGAGTTAAGAAACTCACCTGCAATGCGCATAGCCTGCTGCTCTGTAATTCTATTGCCGGCAAATACCATGAACGGTATTACCAAAGCTAAGAATGATAGTAATAGTTTCTTCATATTCATATTACCAAATTTCATGATTAATGCCTTAATGTGATTTAAAACTTACGAAAATCAACGGCTGAAACGCCTTCAAGAGTAGTGAGAGTAAGTGTTTCACCACCACTTGTTGTGGTTATTATTTTATGGTCCTTACCTTGTTCTTTTCCTGTATATTCGTGAACGGCATTGGCAGAATACTCAACGTGCCCGCTGCCATCGCCCCAACGTATTATACCGCTGACATTTTTCCCTTCTACCAAAGGTGCCGCAACACGGGTTGCATTGGTTGTGAAGGAAAAACTTGCATCAGTGGAAAAATCAATCTCAACGGCTGGCAGAGAAACGATAACATTCCTCAACAGTGTTTTTGAGGAACTTATTTTCTTCACAATTGACTGCCCGTTCACACCTGTCACAGTAATACTGAGGCCTTTGCTGAATGTTGTAGGTGGAACACAGAACCAGAATTCCGTAGCTTCCTGCGCAGACTCAGCTACTTCAACACCGAAATCTCCACAGTTAATGGTTATCCTTTCTGTTGCATCTTTCTCCATAGTGGTCTGGGGATCATTGCTGTGACTGGCTTTTACAAGAGCCTTTCCAGCTATCTTCTCTCCATTTCCTCCTTTCAAAGAAACATTCAACACAGAGCCGGTTCCATAAAGTTTTAAAACCAAAAAACCACATAAATTCTTGAAATAAAGGTATTTATCTTCAGGACTGGAAGTAACGGCAACCATAGTGGAAGCTCCCTTGCCAAAACTTTTCATAGCATATTCCTGCTCTGCAGGAAGATTCAGCGTAAGTACTTCTTCATTGGAAATCCTGGTTTCCTCCATATATGGATAAACAGCATAGTTCGCACTCAATGATGAACCGAAATGAAAGCCTGATACTTTCACCTCCTCAAAGTCACCGCTGTTGCTTCCGGTTTTGCCTGTGAATACATATTGTTGGTTATAACTTGAAGTGAAAATGCTCACACGGTCATCCTCTGTCCACAGCAGTCTCCAGTTTTCATCCATGTACGTCTTGCTTGGAGAAGTCTCGATTGCTGCATGGAATATCGCAGGTTTTGAATCCACATTTTCCTTATTGTTTACATCACCTTTTGAACAAGCTGTCATTGCCATTATTACAATAAACAGAAACAGTAATCTCTTTTTCATAACGCAGACTTTTTTAATTGTCAATCCCATTCCCATTCACCACCATCCTGTGGACTTTCCAGATTAGACTGTGCAATCGGATAAGATACGATTGCCTCAACCAATTCCAAGGATGGGCTTTCATAATGTTCTTTCTTTGTTTTCATGATATTGCAAATATTTTATTTCTTATTCCATGCCAGTTGAGGAAGCCTGTTTGTTGTGCTGTGAACCTTTACCTGTTCACCCTTGAAGCTCAAAGCTGAGCCAGGGCCGTTTTTATGTGTTGCCTCTGATATTGTGTTACCTGAGTTAGCAGGAGTGAGCATCAGATCAGTGAAGTTATATGCTTTTTTAAGCATCCAGCCGGAACCTTGTTGAAGAATAAGTATGTCCCCTAAATTGTTGCTGACCCCTAACTCGGAAATGAAAGGTATCATTTTACCATCAACGGATCTCCTGTAATTGAAGATATTGTAATTGCTGGTAGTGAAGGAGCTTGCAGACACATTGCCAGGATAAGCATAAATGTTTGATGATTGATTTATCACACCGCCAACGAAACTTGGATAATACTGCTTTCCATCTTCGCTCTGCCATGTGAAATTGAGATCACCATATTGCGTTATGCCGCTGATTGCAAGAGTGGTTTCATTGATTTTGGTAACTGTTACAGTTGCTTTGTCCGCAACATTGCATTTATAAGTTCCAACATAATCATCTATTGTTGCGTTATCATCAATTTCATTTGTATAGAAATAATCTGTGCAATCCGCTAAAAGGACATTGCCGTTTTCATCAACAATACTGTACATAATTAAAGCACCCTTGCTTTCACTGAATTCTGCATCCTTGATTGCCATATAAGCATCAATACCGGACACATTCACGCCCAAGCTCTGGTTTTTGTATGAATCAGGAAGAGCCAGCTTACCATATTTGTTTATGTTGGCAAAAATATCATAATCAGATACAAAATAATCAGGTATGCAATAAACCGTACCATACTTTTGTGCCAATGAAGCTGCCTTGGATGCATCCTTTGGAACACCTGTACGGATTTCAGCATTGTGTTCATAGTCAAATGCCTGAGAAACATGAAGTGTGCTTGGAAGATATTGTTCAAAGTTATAATCCAAAGTGAAATCGTCTCCCATATTGTTCTCGTCCAACCAGAGAACTGTCTCGTAGCAATCCCAGAAATAGCCTTCCTCTATTGTACCATAGGCTGGCATCCAGCACTGTAACTGATTAGGATTCCACTTGATTATACCTGTACCTGAATCGAATGTTCCACCAACCTCATATATTGATGAGAATGCACCGCAATGTGTACCGGCCCACTGCTCTCCATATGAAGAATTAAGAACCACCTTCAAACCTACGTTATCAACTTCAACGAATTGTGGATTTGTTGCGTCAATATTGAAATACATATCACCATCAAGGTCAACGCTCGGATTGAATAATGGACAAACTGATGATTTGCAGATATTCTTGACTCTGAACATATTTGCATCGCTACGTTTTTCAACCTTGACCTGATATATAAGATATGATGAATAATCTTTAGGATTCATATTTGAGAACATTCCGAACAGACCATTCTGGAATATGCTCTTTGTCTTCACTTCTTCCCATGAAATAACATTGAAATCCACTTTCAGACTTTCAAGAGAATTGATGACATTCCTTGTAACTGCAACTGAAGAACTGATCTTCTTTTCTATGATTTTACCGTCTGTGCCGGTGATTGAAACTGTGAAACCTTTACTGAAATTCGTTGGTGGAACACAAAACCAGTATTCCGTGGCCTTATTGGCAGCTGCACCAACGTCAACGCCGTCCCTTCCGCAGTCAACGCTTATGCTTGTTGTGGCATTCTGTCCCATGACAGTTTCAGGCTCTTTACCATAAACTGCCGTAACACTTGCGCTGCCTGCTATCTTCTCACCATTATTGCCACTCAAACTTATACTTCTTACTGAACCAGTACCATAAAGCTTTACAACAAGGTAACCACACAGATTCTTGAAACTGAGAAATTTATCTTGGGAACCTGAAGTTACGGCAACCATTGTGTTGATTCCTTGGGCGAAACCATTTGCAGCATATTCCTGAACAGCCGGAAGAGTTAACGAAATAACTCCTTTGCTGGAAATACTTGTTGCTTCCAGATACGGATACACGGCATAGTTAGCGCTCAGTGATGTCCCGTGCTGTGAACCGGATTCCTGCACAGGCCCAAGGTCACCGCTATTGCTGCCGGTTTCCCCGTTAAGTAATGGTTAAAAAATAACTTGGTAAAGTTCATGACCTTTTTACGAGATAATTCCACTTGGGAAGGATTTCCTGAAAGATGATTCTGTGTTTGAGATCCTTCTCGTAG
>JAZRWT010000268.1:0-5326 GCA_045599845.1 Candidatus Egerieisoma sp.
GCCCTTGGAAGACGTAAATCAGCAGTTGCTCGCGTTTATGTAGCCGCAGGTAAAGGTAACATTACAATCAACGGCAGGGACATTGAGGAGTATTTCACACTTGATTCTTTGAAGTTTATTGTAAGACAGCCACTTGAGGCAACCGGAACACTCGCAAGTTTTGATATCAAGATCAATCTTGTAGGTGGCGGTATAAAAGGTCAGGCAGAGGCAGTACGCTTAGGCATCTCCAGAGCACTTTGTGAAATTGACAGAGAAGCTTATCGTTCAACTCTCAAGACAGCCGGTTTCCTTACACGTGATTCACGCGTTGTAGAAAGGAAGAAACCTGGTCAGCCTGGCGCACGTAGACGCTTCCAATTCAGCAAACGTTAACATTTGCAAGCTGATTGTTTTTTGCACGGAGGGATTGAAAAATTTCAGGATTTTTCCGTTTGTTCAAGGAACTTCTGGAAAACTACCGGGGATTGTCCTTCTGCGGAAAATTGGTGAGACCGGAGGAAGTCCGTTACTCACAATTGAAGAAAAGAGATTTTAAGAAAAATTAAAAAATTAAAGTAATGCCTAATACAAATTTCCAAGATTTACTTGATGCAGGTTGTCATTTTGGTCATTTGAAGAGAAAATGGAATCCTAAGATGGCTCCATACATTTTCATGGAGAAGAACGGAATTCACATTATTGACTTGCATAAGACCGCACTCAAGATAGATGAGGCTTCAAACGTAATGAAACAGCTTGCAAGAGCAGGCCGCAAAGTATTGTTTGTAGCTACAAAAAAACAGGCCAAGGATATAGTAGCTCTCAAATCAAAGGAGGTTAACATGCCTTACGTTACAGAGCGCTGGCCAGGTGGAATGCTTACAAACTTCCCTACAATCCGTAAGGCAGTGAAGAAGATGAACACCATTGATAAAATGATTGCAGACGGTACATTCGAGACTCTTGCAAAGAGAGAGAAACTTCAGATTACCCGTCAGAGAGCCAAATTGGAGAAGAACCTTGGTTCAATAGCAGATCTTAACCGTCTTCCTTCAGCAGTTTTCGTAGTTGACGTTCAGAAGGAGGCCAATGCCGTTAAGGAAGCCAACCGTTTGGGTATACCGGTGATTGCTATGGTTGATACCTGTTGCGATCCAACCCCTATAGATTATGTAATCCCTGCAAACGATGATGCAGCCAAATCAATTTCCATTGTTATGGACGCCCTTTGTGCAGCAATAGCTGAGGGTCTTGAGGAAAGAAGGATTGAGAAGGAGAAAGAGAAGGACGTGAAGGAAGAGGCAGCTGAAGGCAAGGAGAACGAAGCACCGGTAGGAAAGAAGATCAGACCAAGGAAATCTGCAAAACCAGTTGAGGCAAAGGCAGAAGAGAAAACAGAAGAATAACAAGTAAGAACACAAGCTATGGAAATTAAAGCAGCAGATGTAGCAAAATTGCGCAAAATGACCGGTGCCGGCATGATGGATTGCAAGAAGGCCCTTGTTGAGGCTGAAGGCGATTTCAAGAGAGCACAGGAGATTATACGTGAGAAAGGTAAACTCGTTGCAGCAAAACGTTCAGACAGAGAGACCTCTGAGGGCGCAGTTGTTGTAAGACTCAATGCAGACAACACAAAGGCTGTCATTGTTTGCCTTGGTTGCGAAACAGACTTCGTTTCAAAGAACGAAGAGTTCCAGAGCCTTGTAAAGGCCATTGCTGACATTGCCATTGAAGCACTTCCTGCAGGAAAGGACGAACTCCTTGCATGCAAGATGGGCGAAGGCACTGTTCAGGACGCCATAACACAGCAGACTGGAAAGAGCGGTGAGAAACACCAGCTTGTATCTTACGCTAAGCTCGAGGCAGCTTACATATCTTCATACGTTCACACCATTAACGGCAAGCTCGGAGCTATTGTTGCTTTCAACAAGGTTGTTCCAGCTGAGTTGGGCAAGGGTGTTGCAATGCAGGTTGTTTCTATGAACCCTGTATCAGTTGCAGCAGAGGACTGCCCTGCATCCGTTATTGAGAACGAAAGACAGGTTGCCATTGAGAAGACAAAGGAAGAGCAGATAAGCAAGGCTGTTGATGCAGCTCTCAAGAAAGTTGGCATCAATCCTGCACATTGTGACAGTGATGACCATATAGAGTCAAATACAGCAAAGGGATGGCTCACACCTGAGCAGGCAGCACAGGCACGCGAGATCAGAAAGACCGTTGCTGAGCAGAAGGCAGCTTCTCTCCCTGCAGCAATGATTGAGAACATTGTAAAGGGTAGAATCCAGAAGTTCTTCAAGGAGAGCACCCTTGAGGAGCAGGAGTACCAGATGGGTGATGGTAAGGCTTCTGTAAAGGAGACCATCATGGCAGCCGACAAGGAGGCAAAGGTACTTTCATTCTTCAGAGCTTCTTTGAACGACTAATCTCACGCGGCTTCTTTCAAGTCGGTTCATTTATAGAGCATCCGGGTTTCATTCAATTGAAGTCCGGATGTTTTATATTTTGGCACTCTATTGCTTTTTGACTATTTTTGCGGGTACGAAAGAATGATTTTATGAAGCAGGTATTTATAGTATTGGTGGCATTGGCAGGTGTTTTTACAGCCTGTATGTCTGACAGCAGCAACAACAGCGATGAGCCGTTGCGGACAGTTGAATATACATACGTTTTCAATCAGGGAAATTATACTGAGCAGAACGGGGAGATCTCCGCTTATGAGGAATCTTCGCATATCATGATAAACAGGGTGTTCCACCAAGTTAACGGATACGAAATAGCTTCAACCATAATGGATGCCGGGGCCATTCAGAACGGCATAGGATATCTGCTCTGCGCAAATCCGGACAAGCTCATACCTGTTTCAATGATCGGGCTTGGCGCACTTACACAAGGCACGTCAAAGGGTATTGACAATCCACGTTCCATGGCAATGAGTTCACAAAACCTCTGTGTGGCCAATGCGGGTCAGGATTATGAGGTTGACGAATACTATAATTACAATTATACCAACGGTTCCCTGTCTTTGTATGATCCTCAGACATCGGCCTTGATTTCCAATGTCCATATTGGCTGCAATGTTCAGAGTGTTGCCATTGACAACAATGAAAGGGCATACGTGACATACGAAGACGGTGTTGCCATTGTTAATCTTGATGATTTGAGGGTAATTGACACCTACAAGGATGCAGTTTATTCAGGTGCGCCTAAGCAGGTCGTTTATCTGAGCGGGAGCAACAAGCTGGCAATATCCTATCCGTATCAGGGTATTGTAATCATTGAACCGGGCTCTGCAAATTTCGTTAACAGGTTCAATGGCCCCATTGATTATGACGGCATACTTTATGCCGGAGACGGAGGCCTTTATACAATTTCAACGGAATATAATGCAGATTATACAGTCAAGAGTTCCAAAGTTTACAATGTGGGCCTTACAGGCGGGGACTATACCGTTATTTATTCCGGACATCACGTAAGCGGTTTTGCCGTAAGTCCTTTCACCGGTCATTATATTGTGGCGGAGTGCAATGATTATACAACAAATTCTTCCATTCTGTTCCTTGACGATTATGGGCAGACCATTGATACAGCCACTGCTGGCGTAGGAGCGTTCAAGTTTCTCTTCTGCAGCTATATCACTCAGTAGATCACTCACTCCGTTCTTCCTGGAAAGCGCACTTGATGAGCGAGCGCCCGTCATAGCTGTCCTCACCCTGTTCCCAGAAGAAATATCCGCCAAGATTGTGTTCCTTGGCGAACTGTACCTTTTTGCGTACGGTATTACGGCCATTGTAATAAATGGTGTATTTGCCTTTATAGCTGGAGCCGCTGACTTCCACGAGCGCAGAGTCCTCATCAGGATTTCCTCCCTGTTCCAAGATTGCCGCATAGCTCAGCACCGTGCCGCTCTGGGTTATTCCAGATGCTCTTCCGTAGCAGGGAATGCCAACAAGAAACTTTCCGGCCGGCAGTTTACGAGAGGAAATATAGTAGTTGAAAGCGGTTTGAACCAGTTCCATGGTGGAATGATTGATTCCTGGGGTATCCGTTGAATAGTCATCGTAAGTCATTACGTTGAACCAGTCAACGCAATCGAAGAGTTCATCCACAATGGCGTCACGGTATGAACCTGCATATTTGCCCGGAGTTATTGCCATGGTGAGCAGCTTGCCGCAGTCCGGGGCATGCAATATGTTGCTGAATTCCCTCATCAATTGTACATTGCCGGCCGCACTTCCATTCTTTGTGCTTGGATATTCCCAATCATTGTCCACTCCATCCAGCGAGTATCTGTTCACAATCTCCATGATGGAATTTATGAACTTGAGCCTGCCCGCCCTGCTTGCAACCATATTCCCATATATGGAGCTGTTGCCCGCAAAACTGATAACAACCTTCTTGCCCATACCGTGGGCTCTTGAAACCAGTGCCTGCAATGTTGCAGGAGCCTCCACGCTCGCACTGTAATCGCTGTTGACAATGGCGAATGCGTAATAGCAAATATCTATGCTCTCATAAATGAAATCAGGTACGTAGGAGGCTCCAACATTCCTGTAACTCGGGAAGTAGGCTATTTTCCTGAACTGCCTGTTCTGCGGAGCAGGATAAACCAGTTGTTCGTCGGCAGGCGTTTCGGGCTTTTTTTCAGGCCCGGCCCCGTCAGGGTCAAGACCACCCTTCGAGCAGCTTGCAACGATTGCGGAAGCAAGCAGGAAACATATTATTCTTTCTTTCACAGCGATGGTAAATCAATCTACCTCTCAAAGATAAACAATTAACCTGAATTATTCATAAAGAAGCAAAGGAATCCTCATAATTATTTGGTAATCAGAGGATTAAATGTTATTTTTGTAATACAAAAAACAAAATAAACTTTTCCTTTACTTCATGAGCAAAATTACTTCATCTTCCGCAGATTGCCAAACTTTTCCGACACTGTTTGAACTTGAGCCCGTGGCGGGCAAGAAGGTAACGGCCGATTTCACTGCACCGGAGTTGTCTTCTCTCGGCGGACTGACCCTCGTCCGTGAATACGAACGGTTCTCAAGCCGCATCATAGAACGCATCGAGTCCTGCATCAAGGATCCACGCTGGGAACCAATGGTAGTGCACAGCCAGACGGAAATGCTCCGCCAGAGGATATACCAGATAATGGCCGGCTTCGAGGGCGCCGACGACTGCGGCAGGCTCTGTGGCGACGGAATCTTGAAGATGTGTGCAGGCAGGTCCGCATCGGACGAGATTGACCTTGCTTCCCAGCCTACGATGACACGTCTGGAGAACCGCCTGTCCCGCAGGGAACTGTTCGATATCGGTGAGGCATTCATCGATGACTTCATCGCCTCGT
>JAZRWT010000269.1:0-5271 GCA_045599845.1 Candidatus Egerieisoma sp.
AAAGAGAGGATGCAGGGCTATCTTGACGAGTACCATTTCAGGTATAACAGACGTAACCAGATGGACACAATCTTCGATGTGCTCCTTCGTAGAATGGTCAAATATCAACCAACTCGCTTATAATCAGTTAAATCAATAGTGCGCACTAAGCGCCTATACCTATATATTCATTTGTCCTTCGTAGCGTCCTCATGTCGCAAATGTAAGGAATATATTACAATAATACAAGTTATTCAGAAAAAAGTGTTTTGACCTCTCTCAGTTTCTCCTTGTATTTCTTGTCATAGGCTTCGCCTCTAGGGACCAGGTACTTGAAGAACACGCAGTCATCGATGATCTGTATGTGAAAGATGAAGAAAGCACGGAGGCTCCCAATACGGATACGATAGACGTTGTCATACCCGACCAGCTTCTTGCAGTCGGTGATTTCATACAGGCATGTCGCATTTTTGACTTCAAGAATCGTGTTCTTGATGGAATTCAGTGTCTTGCCAGACAGTTTGCGGACCGATTTCTCAAAATCCTTCGAGTACTTCGTCTTCATATTCCCAGCCAGTTCTCAAAGTCCTTGGTCTCTTCTTCGGAAAGCTCTACGTCTCCGTCGGGACGGACATTGCACAGGTACTGGTAGGTCGCCGCCTCGTTCATATCCTCCACCTCCTTCTCGAGGAGTGCTTCGATATAGCTCTTGAGGTTCGTGCCGGACGCGGCCGCCTTGATGGAAAGGAAACGATATACATCTTCGCGGATGTCGATATTCTTTCTTCTTGTCTGAACTGCTGCTGTATTCATATTGAGTAACTTATATATTATGTGCAAATGTAGATAATATATTTGATAAAACAATATATCCAACAAGTATTATATTTTGATATAGCATATATACGATATACATCTGGTCAAGTCGTATAGAAACCCTGTATACAAAACCAATGTTTTGCGCACATTTTCTTAAAAGCTCTTGAACGGTCTGAAATTATATCTTTGTAAACAACATAATTCATCACGAATCGAAAATGGCTTAATTCTTGCCAGTTTCATACTTTTTCCGAAATGCATGCTCAGAATCGGATATAATTCGCTACTTTTGCAGTGGACCTTGGAGTTTCGTAGCATGGTAATAATGTGGTAGTTATATACCTTAAAGTTACGAAATTTTGAGGTCTTTTGCAAATACAATTAATTAATAATCAATGGGTTATACGATAATTTTTAAAAATTGTCATATACTAAGGGAATAATTATTTTTATACAATAATAAATCACAAATGAAGGAAGAAGATGTAAGAATAGCCGGGTACGCTCTGGAATGTGCGTTGAAGCAGGGGGCTGAATCGGCAAGAATCAATCTCACGGAAGGCATCAGCAATTCAATAGAAGTTTGTGACGGCAAACTGGAAAAGATCATAGGAGCTGCGGACAGAAGTCTTGGAATAGAACTATTCTGTAATGGCCATTACGGAAGATTCTCAACCAACATGCTTGACGGGCACAAATTGGAAGTGTTCATAAGGGAATGCATAAGCACACTCGAATATGTAGAGAAGGACGATCTGAGGAAACTTCCTGAAGAGAAATATTATTTCAAGGGACAAAACAGGGACCTTGGGATCAATGACATTACATTTGAACGGACAAGTCCGGAAAGGAAAAAGGAAATTGCATTCGCCATATTTGAAGATATGAAGGCCAAGAAAGGCCTGGTATTGGCAAGCTCTTCTTTTTCAGACCTTAATTACAGTGAATATATTCTTGATTCTCAAGGATTTTCAGGCATATCAGAATATACGAGCAGCACCGTATCGGCAGAATGTACCTTGAAAGACGGGGAAAGAAGGCCACAGTCCTACTGGTTCGCTTCATCGCCTTTCTTCAAAAATCTTGAATGGCAGGGATGCGGTGAAAAGGCTTATCAGAGAACCAAGGCAAAAATTGGTTCAAGAACTATCGCCGGTGGGAAATACAGAGTAAAAATAGATGCTCTTGTATCCTCGAATATAATAAGGCCTCTGGCGGATGCTCTCAACGGAATATATCTGGCGCAGAGCAATTCATTCCTGCTTGACAAACTTGGAAGCAGGATTTTCAGCGATAAATTGAGCATACTTGACCTGCCCTTCATGGAAGGAAAGATTGCATCAAGGCTCTGGGACAGCGAGGGATTGGCGGTAAAAGAGGGCTTCATGATTGAAAATGGCGTTGTGGCAAAGGAGTATCTGAGCACATACGAAGCGGCGCAGATGGGCAAGGAACCCACAGTGGACGAGCCCACCATTCTTTCCATCAAGCCTTTCGGCAATGCCAACCTGGCCGATGGCATATTGATAACCGGTTTCAACGGAGGAAACTGCAACACGGCCACAGGTGATTTCTCGTATGGCATAGAGGGTTTCCTCATTGAGAACAATGAAGTCAAAACTCCCGTTTCAGGTATGAATTTCAGCGGTAATTTAATAACTTTGTTCAATAATATTTCAGCGGCAGGGAACGACGCCGTGAAAAGCAGGAGCTGGGACATACCTTCACTGGTCTTTGAAGATTGCAACATAAACGGAAACTGATACTTATTCACTAATACACAATAAATTATGATAAGTGAAGATAACAACGGAATTGAAAGGATGCCTTCGCTTGGCATATCATTGATACCAATAGCAGCCCTGATTCTGCTGATGGTTTTCTGCGCCTTCTGCTTTGGTGACAGTTTTACCGAAGGTCCTTCACAATTGAGCCTTCTTACCGCAACCTTGATTGGCGGTGTTCTTGCAATGCTCAAATACAAGGAGAAGTGGGAAAACATTGAGAACGGCATACTGGACAATATCCACAAAATGGGAAGCACGCTTTTCATCATTCTTATGATAGGTGCTCTCACTGCTTCCTGGATTCAGAGCGGTGTTGTTCCAACAATCATATATTATGGCCTGAAAATCATCAGTCCAAAGATATTCCTCTTTGTTGCTTTCCTTTTCACAGGTATCATATCCATCCTCATTGGAAGTTCCTGGACAACCGTTGGAACAATAGGTATTGCAATGCTCAGTGCAGGACAGATTCTGGGATTCTCAGACGGTTGGCTTGCCGGTGCAATAATTTCCGGAGCATACATGGGTGACAAACTCAGTCCGCTCTCAGATACAACCAATCTTTCAAGTTCAATTGCTGGAGTCAAACTGTATGACCATATCAAATATATGCTCTATACCGCTGTCCCAGCATTTGTACTCAGCGCAATCATATTCTTCATTGCGGGAACTCAGATAAGCGGAAACAACAATGTGGATGTTGCGGCGCAGTGCGAAGAAATTGCAAGCACTTACAACATAAGCCTATGGCTGCTCATCATTCCGGTAATAACCATGATAATGATCTGCAAGAAGATAAGTCCGTATATCACGCTTCTTTCTTCTGCAATACTCGGTGGCCTGGCAATGGTTCTCTTCCAACCTCAGATTTTCGTTCAGATTGCCCCTGACGGTCTTGCCTCACAGTTGGGAGGCGGTGTAATTGGCAGTCTGGGATGCGGATTCTATGGTATTTTCAAAGTGCTCACCTGCCCTGTTGACGTACAGGGGCCTTCACAGATAATTGCCAAACTTACAAGCACTTCAGGAATGAGCGGAATGATGAATACAATATGGTTGGTTCTCAGCGTTTCAGCTTTCGGTGGCATGCTTGATTCCACAGGCTTCCTCAAATCAATCACAAGCAGGATGATGAGCCGTATGAAGACCGCACCGCAACTTGTAGGTTCCACACTTCTGAGCTGTATTGTGTGCAACTTCATAATAGCTGACCAGTACATTGCAATTCTCCTTCCTGGAAAGATGTACAGCAAGGCATACAAGGACCATGGTTTCAATCCTGAACTGCTGAGCCGTTCACTTCAGGACAGCGCAACGGTAACCTCAGTATTCGTTCCATGGAACACCTGCGGTATCTTCCAGTCTGCCACACTGGGAATGTCACAATTGGTATTTGTGCCTTATTGTTTCTTCAATATACTCTCGCCAATCACATCGTTTGTAATTGCCCTCATAGGCTGGAAGATAACAAAGAACGGCAAGCCTGTGGGACTTATGGCAAAGAAGGCTGCGTGATTATAGCGTAACATCAACTATCTTTCCTATGAGCCTGCGGTCATAAGGGCGTTCAACCTTTATGTAATTGCCGGTATAACCATACATCATACAACCCTTCTGTGTTGATTCGAACAGGACTTTCTGTGTTGTTCCTTTGAAGCGTGCCTCGTATTCGGCGTAGAGTCTGTTGCAAAGTTCCAGCAGGCGATGAGCGCGTTTGGTTTTTATGCAGTCCTGAACCTGTGGCATAAGTGCGGCTGGAGTATCTGCGCGCATGGAGTATGGAAACACGTGAATGAATGCCGGTTTGATTCTTTCAGCAAGGAAATTGTAACACTCTTCAAAACATTCGTCGGTTTCGGCCGGAAAGCCTGCAATGACATCGATTCCAAAGAAAACATCACCCATAATCTCACGTATCATATCAATCTTTGAGGCGAACATTGTTGTGTTGTAACGCCTTCGCATTTTTGCAAGAACTGTATCGGAACCGCATTGTAAAGGAATATGGAAATGAGGCTGGAACTTTGTGCCGGACGCTATCCATTCAATTATCTCACGTGTAAGAAGATTAGGCTCTATTGATGAAATCCTGTATCTCTCAATCCCTTCTATATCATTCAATGCCTTGAGCAAGTCAAGAAGACTCTCTCCTGTTGTCCTGCCGTAATCGCCTGTATTCACGCCGGTAAGAACTATCTCCTTGACTCCTTTTGCTGATATTTCCTTTCCTTGTTTTACCAGCAAATCTATTGGCAGATTCCTGCTTGCACCGCGGGCAAGAGGAATAGTACAATAGGAACATCTGTAATCACATCCGTCCTGAATCTTGAGGAACGATCTTGTCCTCTCTCCCTGTGAGTAAGCCGGATAAACTGACTTGACTTCGTTGATTGCGCAGCTATAAATCTGTTTATCTGAACCTTCCTGGCTATGATTAACTCCAATTGAATCAGTCCTAATTGAATTGAAATAGTTTTCAACGAGCTCAACTATGCAACCCTTGTTCTCAATTCCAACCACAATGTTTACGCCTTCTATTTCGCTCACTTCCTTGCTCTTGAGCTGTGCAAAACAACCGGTAACCACTATGATCGACTCAGGATTGATTCTGTGAAGCTGCCTTATATGCTGACGGCATTTCTTGTCTGCATGCTCAGTTACGGAACAACTGTTCACTATATACAGA
>JAZRWT010000270.1:0-3452 GCA_045599845.1 Candidatus Egerieisoma sp.
GACTTAAAATTAAAATCCCGGCAGTGACATACAGATTGTAGGAACAAGAAGAAGGAAGCCAAGGACAATGAGCAGAAGGATGAATTTCCAGACCCACTTGACCCATACGGCGTAAGGAATCTTTGCCATTGCAAGAGCGGCAATCAGCACCCCTGAAGTTGGGGTTATCATATTGGTGAATCCGTCTCCGAACTGGAAGGCAAGCACCGTGGCCTGTCTGGAAAGACCTATCAGGTCTGCAAAAGGAGCCATTACAGGAATGGTTATGGCAGCCTTTGCAGTGGCTGAAGGTATTGCCAGATTTATCAAAGTCTGCAATCCGTACATCATTGAAAGCGCTCCTCCCTTCCCGCTGTCTGCCAGTGACAGTTCAAGTGTGTGGAGTATGCTGTCCATTATCCTGCCGTCACGGAGAATTATCACAATGCCGGCGGCAAGTCCTATCACAAGTGCGGTTGACATTATATCCTTTGCACCCTCAAGGAAGGATTTCACAATATCGTTGCCGCTCAGTCCTGTGGCAATGCCTATTGTAATGGCCATTGCAAGGAAAAGAGCTGAGATTTCAGGCAGATACCATTGGAAGGCAAGAACTCCTATGATAAGATATACCATTGTGAAACACAATAGGTTAAGTACGTATAGATGCACGCTTTTCCTTAGGCTCACAACGGAAAGCCAGACAAAGAGCAGCTCTGCGGCAGGCAGCAGCCATACAGCCCTGAAACTGCTGTTGCCAATTGAAACCCTGCATCCGGCCGAGTAAGCGCAGGTGAAAATGCTTATTGCCAGCATGGCGATGGCAAATGACACCCTGGAACTTCTGTTGGTATAGGAAACAGTGCCCTCATCTGATGAGTTCAGATTCTCCCTCCAGTACGAATCATAACTGTACATTATTGAAGATTCAGGGTTGCGTCTGACCTTGGCGGCATAGCAGAGGACAACTGCTATGAGAATGGCCGTGAGTACCAGCCAGCAGATGAATCTGTATTCCATACCTGAGAACATTGGTATATTGGCCAGATCCTGTGCAATGCCTATTGTGAAAGGATTGAGGAAGGCTCCGCTGAAACCCACGTGCGCCGCTACATAAACCAGACACAGGCCTGTTATTGAATCATAACCCATTGATATTGCTAGAGGCACAAGTATTGTCACAAAGGCAATGCATTCCTCGCTCATTCCAAACACTGCACCGAAAAGCGAGAATACAATCATTATCAGGCTCATGATAAGATTGTTGACACCAATTCTGGAAAGCAGCGCATTGCGTTCAAGTTTCTTTGTCCAAGCAAGAAAGGATTTGATTCCAACCTCCACTGCACGGCTCTGGTTCACCATCCAGAAACTGCCACCGATTATCAGAACAAAGATTATTATAGGCGCCTGCTTTGTGAATCCGTTGAGAAAGGCAGTGAAAATCTGCCAGGTCTGCGGTTGAGAAGGTTTTTCAACGAAAGTGGCGCTGCCATCGGCGTTATGGACATATTCACCTCCGGGAACGAACCAGGTGGCAATTGCGCAAAGCGCAATAATAGCAAAGATTATTATGTAAGTGTTCGGAAATCTCTTGGGGTTCATAATGGTTTACAGCAGGAAGAACATTGCAACGCCGGCCAGTGTAACCAGCGTGCCTATCACCTCCTTCAAGGATATCTTCTGTTTGTTGATTAATGCGTATGGAACGATTATGAGCACAGGAGTGAGCGCCATCAGAGTGGAAGCAATCCCGGCCTTTGCATATTGAACGGCCATCAATGAAAGTGAAACTCCTATGAACGGGCCGAATATGGTTGTCAGTGAGGCGAATGTCATTCCTTTGCCATCGCGCAGTGCAGCAACCACCTTGCTGTTGGAGTGCATCAATGATATGATAGCGTAAAAGCCTACGAATCCGAAAATGGCTCTTATCATTGTGCCTGCGAATGGAACTGCGAACAGAAGTTCAGAGGAAGCATCGGCTGGGAGTGAGGTGGCATAGTGGTCAAGACCAATCTTGCTCAGAACCAGCCCTATGCCTTGTCCTACGCCTGCTCCAATTCCCAACAATACACCCCTGAGAGGCAATTTCAGTTTCACCTTTTTTGAGCCCTTGTCTTTGGCTAGAATGGAAATTGCTATACCGCAGAGAGTTACAGCCATTGCAAGCCAGGACAATCCTTTCATCTGCTGACCAAGCATAATCCAGCCTGCTATTCCTGCAACCGGTGGGGCAAGGGTCATGAACAACTGCCCGAATTTCGAGCCAATGACAACATAGCAGTTGAAAAGGCAGTAGTCACCGAAAATGTAACCTACCACTCCCGAAAGTCCAAGCCAGAACCAGGCTTGACTGTTGGCGTAAAGAGGGTAGGGTGCCCCGGTGAGAACCAAAAGGAATACTGCCAGCAATATGATTGACAATCCCATTCGTATGAGATTGAGTGGCATTGCACCTATACGGTGGCTTGCAATGTCGGCAAACAATGCAGTTGCAGTCCAGGAAACGGCAACAGTAAGTGATATTATTTCGCCAAGATATTCCATCTGTTATTATTTTGCCATTTATTAACCCAGCCAGTTGAAATTGGAAAGGAAACGTACTATTCCGTTCATAGGCATACTGAACAGGTTCATCATCATTGTTCCAGCCAGTGCAAGCACAAGGGCAAGGTACTGCCGTGCCGCAATCTGCTTTTTTGCGGAATGGAAAAGACCGTATTTGTCAATGACGGTTCCACCTGCCAATTGCCCTATGACTCCAACTATTGCAACCAGCTCCACGCCTATCCTTGCCGTGAAGAATGTTAGGCTTATCACATATACCGCTCCGCAAATTCCGGCAGTCCAAACCCACCAGGGGCGCTTGGCAGCATTTTCTTCAGTGGCAGTGCAAGGACTGTCATCAGCCTTATGGAGTGGCTGTTCCTTGGAATCGGTAGGCTGTGACACAAAAATATATTTGAAATTGTGTCTGCAGACCGGCAGAACAACTATCAGCAGTATGAAAAGTATATCGGAAACCAGAAATGATATCCAGGAAGCGAACATAGATGACTGATACCATACGGCAAGCTGGCTGTTCATGACCGGTTGAAGTGCGAATGCCACTCCAACTATCAGCCCGAGAAAGCGGAACAGCCATGCATGTTGTACTGGTTTGCCAGTGTCCGTTGCATAAAGCCAGAGTGCCGCAACAATGCAGATGAAGCCAATGAAATCATCAACCTCTATTATTTTGTGAGCATAGCCTAACCATCCGAACATCTCTACTGCCGAACTGGTGAGGAGCATTCCGAGCATGGGTATGAGCACAGTCTGGACTCCTCCAAGTTTTGGAAAGATTATAACAAGCAGAGTGACTCCAGTGAGTCCCATGACACCGCCAAGCCATTGCCAGAGAGGAATACTGCCCATGACTTCCGTGAATGGCGAAAGTGATCTGCCGCCGGAAGCAATAATGCAGGCAA
>JAZRWT010000271.1:0-12456 GCA_045599845.1 Candidatus Egerieisoma sp.
GTACCAGAAACACGCTCAGGACAATGCATACGATTTCAGAATAGCATCGCCTGAATTGCAGGTTGAGATTCACGATGTTACCGATATGGTGAAAGCTGGCAGATGCAAGGAAGCCGGAGAGAAATTCAGGGGAATAATAGAGCAGCTCTGGGCAATAGAGAAACTTCCAATAGTTGGAGCATGCACTGAGATACCAATTGCATACGCAAACACCGGCCTTGATCCTCAGATGGGAATTTCCTGCCTTGAGGCACTGGCAGACGGCTGCATTCGCGAACTTTACTATAAATAGCAAGGTAAGTGAAGCGGTCAAATTCCGCGCATACCAATCAACGGCATATCTGGTTGAATCATTGCTATGCGCAAAAAGGCTAAGTTTGAACAGATGCTTCTGTTCATAAAGAATGCTTCAAGTAAATATTAGAAACTAACAATAAATAAAATATTAGAACACATACCTTTATGAAAAAAATAAAGCTTGCTCTTCCATGGCAGATACTCATTGCCATGGCTCTTGGAATCATTTTTGGAATTTTTTGCTCATCATGGGTTAAATACATAAGCTGGGCCGGTGACATTTTCCTCCGCCTTCTGAAGATGGTGGTCATCCCTATTATCATCACATCAATGGTAGTTGGCGTTGCCAGCGTTGGCAAATCCGCCGATCTGGGAAGAATTGCATTCAAGACACTTGCATTCTTCATAGGCACAACTCTTATTGCAACATTCATAGGACTCGGCCTTGTGAACCTGATTGCACCTGGTGAGGGCGCTAACATAGTTGATGCGGCAAAGGGTGCGGAGCAAATCATGAACGCAGAAAAAGTCTCTTTGGGTGACCAGCTCATTTCCATTGTTCCACAGAACATATTCGATGATATGTGCAAGGGCAACATGCTTCCAATCATTTTCTTCTCACTGATGTTCGGCTTCTTTGTAACACAGGCCGAGGAGAAATCAAGGACAACGGTGCTCAATTTCTTCCAGTCACTGTTCGAGGTTATCATGAAGATAATCATGTCAGTGATCAAGCTCGCCCCTATAGGAGTGTTCGCAATTGTATCAAAGATGGTTGCACAGCAGGCAGGTGACATGTCAAAGCTTGCCGGAATGGCTGAGAGCCTCGGACTCTTCCTTATTGTAGTATGGTGCGGATGTCTCATCCATTTCTTCATTGTAATGCCTTGCATAGTTTACTTCCTTGCTCACGAGAATCCATACAAGCACATGCGTAAGATGTCAACCGCAATCCTTACAGCGTTCTCAACCTGCTCATCAGGAGCTGCGCTTCCTATCTCCCTCAGGGATTCACAGGAGAAATGCGGCATCTCAAACAAGATTGCAAGCTTCGTGCTTCCTCTCGGAGCAACAATCGATATGAACGGAACGGCGCTTTACGAATGTGCGGCCGTAATATTCATTGCCCAGGCATACGGTATTGAAATGTCATTCATCCAGCAGCTCATAGTAGTGATAACCGTATTGTTCTCGGCAATCGGTGCTGCCAGCATTCCAATGGCAGGACTTGTAATGCTCACAATCGCTCTCAATGTTGCCGGTCTTCCACTCGAAGGTATAGGTATAGTGCTTGCAGTAGAGCAGCTCTGCGACATGCCAAGAACAGCTACCAACACTTACGGAGAGCAGAGTGCCGCACTTGTAATAGCCAAGTCGGAGGGCGAGAAACTTACGATTGACGATTAGTTGCAGTTTATATGAAACAATTGAGCACGGAGCAGATTATGGATCTGTTGCATACGCACAGACTTAAGGCCACAAAAGGCAGGGTGGCGGTGTATGCTGTGCTCAATGAGTACGGCCACGCCAGCGCCGATATGATTCTCGAGCGTATCAGAACGGATTTCCCCAAGTTGACAGTGGCCACAGTATATAATGTACTGGAATCGTTCGTGAAGTGCGGACTGGTGGCAAAGAGGCTTTCGCAGGGAACAAAGATGCTCTTTGACGTGAACAATTACGAACACGTGCATCTTTATGACAGCGCAAGCAATACTGTCAAGGACTACTGCGCCCCTGAACTGGTTCAACTCGTGAAGGATTATCTGGTTGGGCGGAATATTAATGGCTTCAATATGGAGTCTGTTGATATTCAACTGGTTGGAAGATTTGATAAAAAATAATGGCATCTTGGATTATGGCATGATCCGGTCAGGAACAATAAACGATTCCAGTTTCGCAAACCGTCCGTAAGTCCTTGAAAAGGAGCAAATCAGATACCTGCGAAACATAAGTGAACGAGTACTGGAAAGTATTAATATTTAAAGGAGAAATGGCTTTTGAAAAAATCATAAAGGGAATACCGAACACAATCACCACAATGAATCTCCTGAGCGGTGGCGTGAGCGTTGCGCTCTCGTTCTCAGGCAGGTTTGAGCAGGCTTTCGTTCTCATACTGCTTGCGGCGGTCTTTGACTTTTTCGACGGATTCAGCGCGCGCCTTCTCCACGCATACTCTCCGCTTGGCAAGGAACTTGACTCCCTGGCCGATATGGTGAGCTTCGGTCTTGCACCGGCAGTTATGCTCTCCTGCAAGTTCTCGCTCCTTCTCCGTCAGGCCAACGGCCTTTCCCTACCTGGCGATGGTGCATCAACAGTTTCTTTGGTCAATGATGCTCAGAGCGTTCTGGACGGAGGTATTGCTTCATGCAGTGGATCAGTGCCGATTTTCGGAGCCGGAGTGATAAGCTTCTGGGCATTGACTCCGCTCCTTATTGCTGCGTTTTCGGCTTTACGTCTGGCAAAGTTCAATATTGATGAGCACCAGAGTGAAAACTTTGTGGGTCTTGCAACGCCTGGCTGTGCAATGATTACAGGCTCAATGATTTGCATGATGGAGAAATATACCGCTTTCAACGGATTTTTCCTTGACCATCTGCTGGTTGTTCCTGCTATCACAATAATATTGAGCTATCTGCTCGTTTGCAGGATACCAATGTTTTCTCTCAAATTCAAGAGCTTGAACCTGCTTGCAAACGCCCAGCGCTTTGTTTTCCTTGCAGTAGCATTGGCTCTTGCCATATTTGTTGTGGCGGCAGGCATGAACTGGAGCGTGCTGGTGTTCTCTACAATGGTTTTCTATCTTGCCATGAATCTCTGGAAATACTTCAGCACGCGTTTCAGAACAGGACAGCAGAATAACAGGTAACGAAAAATAAAAACAGAAACAAACTAATATATGGATTACAATACACAAAGAGAGAAGCTCATCATGCCGGAGTACGGAAGGCATGTGCAGGACATGATAAAGTATGTGAGCAGCATCCCTGACAAGGAAAAGCGCAACGAGCAGATTCAGGCCGTAGTGCAGGTCATGGGAACGCTTAACCCTCAATTACGTGATATTGTGGATTTCAGACATAAACTCTGGGATCACGTGCAAATCATATCGGACTTCAAGATAGACATAGATTCGCCGTACCCCATTCCAACCAGGGAAAGTATAAACACTCAGCCTGAAGTTATTCCAATTGACAAAACTCCGGTAAAGGCGGCATGTTATGGAAGAAACATTCAGAATATGATTGATGTGATTGCCCAGCGTGAAGAGGGACCTGTCAAAGATTACATGATAAAGACACTTGCATGCTATATGCAGCAGCAGTATCTTATCTGGAACAAGGACAGTGTGAACGAAGAGACCATATTCGAGGACATACGCAAACTTTCCGAGGACAAACTTGTTGTCCCTGAAGGCATTCATATAGGAACAGCCATGAACAACGATTCACACGGCCAGCAAAAGCAGCAGTCCGGTAAAGGAAACGGCAACCACAGAAATCAAAAGGGCAGGAATCCCAAAAAGAAAAGATAATGGCAGGGAAATTAAAAGAATCCGGCAAGGAAGTTCTGACATTGTTAGGAATAGTGTTCTTCATCCTGGCAGTGTACACGTTCATAGCATTGGTGTCCTACCTGTTCACCTGGGCCAGTGACCAGTCAATACTGTCTGATTACAGCATTGTTGGAACCGCGCTTGATATGGACAGCGTTAACGATACAAAGAACAGCGGAGGTTTGATAGGCCTTGGCTGGGCCAGTTTTCTGGTTTCAAAGCTGTTTGGCGTAGGAGCGTTCATTGTTCCATTCTTTTTTGCCGGCGTATCGCTGTACTGCTTCAAGAAGAACAGCGTGAATCTCTGGCGTCTGTTTTATCTTTCCATATTCGGATGTATAATAGTATCGGTAAGCTGTTCATACATACTTACCATGCTCAGTGTTGACGATTGGTTCGGAACAGGGGCCGGAGGCTCATACGGACATTATGCCAACCAGCTCCTGATAAGGTTTGTAGGGGCACCGGGCGCAGCGCTGCTATTGCTTTTTGCCATTATACTCTGGCTTGTGTTTGTGAACCGCAAAGTTGTGAACGCAATAAACAACGGCGTTGACAAACTGCTGAATATGTTCCACAGCAAGCCTGAACCCCGCAAATCCAAAGTTAAAGATTCAGCTTCCAATTCATACGGAAACACAAATGACGAAGGACTCGGTTTCAACGCTGAAAATGACGGAAATGCAGGAGATGCAGATAATGCAGGAGATACTGGGAATGACTGGAATGCAAGAAATTACGGGAATGCAGGAAATGCAGGAGCAGCAGGAGATGC
Organism: Candidatus Egerieisoma sp.; assembly: GCA_045599845.1. Lineage (GTDB taxonomy): Bacteria > Bacteroidota > Bacteroidia > Bacteroidales > UBA932 > Egerieousia. The sequence continues at coordinate 4,629 of JAZRWT010000271.1, forward strand.
AGATAATGCAGAGAAAGGAAGGAATAATGCAGGGGTGAATGACGCCCTTGCATTGAATGAAGATGATGAAGGAATCCGGGAGGAAGAGATGGAAGAATTGGAGAAGAAGAATGGGAGGAGTGAAAGGAAGGATGGGAATGAAAGTAATGAAGGAAAGGAAGGTAAGGAGCAGGCAAATGCCGGTGAGTACAACAGCATCATGGATGGCATTGACACTTCAGGAGACATAGGACCCATTGATGATTTCCCACAGGGCGATAGTTCATTAACTATCGGCAGTGCTGAAACGGATACAGCCTTGAATGGGGAAGACTTCCTCAAAGGACTGAGTGAGGAGCAGGAAAGTGCATTGTTTGATCCAAGGTTGGATTTGCCTGGATATGTGGCTCCAGGAACTGAATTGCTCAACAGCTATGCAGACAAGCAGTATGCTGTAAGCAAGGAGGAGCTGGAGAGGAACAAACTGCAGATTGTGAAGACTCTGAAGAATTTCAAGATAGGAGTGTCAAGGATATCGGCAAGAATAGGGCCTACGGTTACATTGTACGAAATAATTCCGGCTCCAGGAGTGAGGGTAGCATCAATAAAGCGGCTGGAAACAGACATACAGGTATCATTGGGCGCCAAGGGAGTGCGTGTTGTTACAATACCTGGAAAAGACACGGTTGGTATTGAAGTGGCCAACGTTAAACCAAGCGTTGTCTCCATGGTTTCCTGCCTTGAATGCAGTGCGTTCCACGAGAACAAGTATGCATTGCCAGTGGCAATAGGAAAGACAATATCGGGCGAAGTATATACTTTCGATCTTGCAAAACTGCCTCATCTTTTGGTAGCTGGAGCAACAGGACAGGGAAAGTCAGTGGGTTTGAATGCAATACTCACTTCACTTCTGTTCAGCAAGCATCCATCCGAATTGAAGATAGTGCTGGTGGATCCCAAAAAAGTTGAATTCTCCCTGTATTCCAAAATTGAAAAACATTTCCTGGCCCAGTTGCCTGACGCAGAGGAGGCAGTTATCACAGACACCAAGAAAGTGGTCAATACTCTCAATTCCTTGTGCATAGAAATGGACAGCAGGTATGATCTGCTCAAGATGGCAGGAGTGAGGAACATAAAGGAATACAACGAAAAGTTCCTGAACAGACATCTGAATCCTAACAAGGGACACAGATTCATGCCATATATCGTTGTTGTAATAGATGAATTTGCAGACCTGCTCATGACAGCAGGCCGGGAAGTGGAGGAGCCTATGGCACGTCTGGCCCAGCTGGCAAGAGCAATAGGAATACACCTTGTGATTGCCACCCAGCGCCCTACAACAAGCGTGATAACAGGTAATATCAAGGCCAATTTCCCTGCACGCATGGCGTTCATGGTTAAATCTAGCATTGATTCCAAGACCATCCTTGATGAAGTAGGTGCCAATCAGCTTGTAGGCCGTGGAGACATGCTCATATCAACAGGCGCGGACCTTACACGTGTGCAATGCGCTCTCATTGAAACGGAGGAAGTTGAGAGAATCGTTGACTACATTGCGAAACAGCGCGGATATTCAAGCCCGTACTATCTGCCTGAATATATAGGCAGCGATGAGGAGGATGCAAGTGTTCCCGGAGCAGTTGACCTTTCAAAGAGAGACAGTCTGTTCGAGGAAGCCGCAAAACTGGTTGTAATAAATCAGCTCGGTTCAACTTCATTGATCCAGCGCAAGATGAATCTTGGTTACAACAGGGCAGGAAGAATAATGGACCAGCTGGAAGTTGCCGGAATCGTGGGGCCTTCCGCAGGAAGCAAAGCCCGCGAAGTGCTGGTTCTGGATATTACGCAACTCGATGCCATGCTTGCCAATATCAGGGATGTTTATGGAATATAATACAAAATATTAAAAAAATTATAATTATTTTTAAATATTAGCGTATCTTTGTATTTGGCGTAGTGGCTTATGTTAACCTCAAGAATTTATAGAAAATTAATGTTGGTTGCACTTGTTTGCACGCTCCCCACAGCGGTCATGGCCTCTGCGGACAAATATATGGAATCTTTGCATGCTTGGGTGAATGCAGGATGTTCCATTGTTTTTGAATTCACGGCGGTCAACAGGAATGGGAAGGAAGTTCTTTCATATGGCGGAACACTTGATATAAAGAATGATGCATACGCTCTGGCAGTGCCCGGAGCAATGAAAGTCATAAGCAATGGGAAGGAGAAAATAATGATAAATGAAGAAACGAAAGAGGCAATGCTGGCCGCGAACAACGCCTCAAGCCGTGACCTTCTTGAAAATCCCCTCCAGATTGCCTTTGATTATGACAAGTCTTTCAAGCTGAGCAACGGAAAAGACAACAGCGTTGAACTTGAAGATAAAAACACTCATTCGGCATATCCTAATATATGCATTTGGTTCAAACCTGGTTCTCAGGAGGCATCCTGGGTTCCTCAGAAGTTTGAGATAGAGGGCAAGGACGGTTCAATATACACGGTAATTGTGAAATCGTTCTCGTCTCCAATGAAAATAAGCGGCAATGAATTTGATTTGAGTCCTGGAAAATTAGCAGGGTATCAATTGATAGATTTAAGATAAATATTTACACTAAACACAAAAAACACTATGAAAAAAATTATTTTTGCAATTGCTATGTTGTTTATCTGCACAGCAACATTTGCACAGGAGCCTGCAGTGGAGCCTGTAAATGATTATGAGTCCGAGGCAACAGCCGGATCTGATTGGTTCATTGGTGTTCAAGGTGGCTTGAACAGCTATTGGAACGATTATTTCGGACAGGATTCTTTCTTGAAGAAACACGTTGGCTTCACAGCCGATATTTATGTAGGTCATTGGTTCACTCCTGCAGTGGGCTTCAGAGCCGGTTACACTTACGCTAAAGCAAAGGGCTACACCTCAAACCCTTACAGCATAGGTGAAGACGGCATAGGTTACTACTCAAAATTAGGCAGACCTGTGTACAACATGAACTTCAGTTTGAACTACGCTCATGCCGATCTCCTTTGGAACGTTGTTAAAACCATAACAAAAGGAAAATACAGAGTAGTTGACATTGTTCCTTATCTTTCTATGGGCGCTGTAGCAGCAAGAAGCAGCAAACATTCTCACCTGAGCTTCGGTGGTGGCTTCGGTTTGATGGCAGCATTCAAGGTAACCAAGGGAACAGCCATTACATTGGATTTCCGCGATATTTATGTTAATGATGATCTTGATGACAATCATGGACATAACAATACCGAGTTCTTCTTCTCAGGTATGGTTGGTATGCAGTTCTACATTGGCCGTCAGTCATATCGTACACTTGGCAGACCAGAGGATCCTGAATTCAAATATATCTACAGAGATACCGACACAACAGGTTACATTAACAGAATCAAGGATCTTGAGGACGCTCTTGCAGCAGAGAAGGCAAATATCAAGACAAAGACTGAGTATGTTAACAAGGGCAAACTTGGACAGGCTGTAGTATTCTTCCAGCTTGGCAAGGCTAAACTTTCAGAGAGAGCACTGGCAAATATTGATGATTATGTAACCAACGCTCTTGAGAACGAACCTGAAAAAGTATTCACAGTAGTTGGATCAGCTGACAAGCAGACAGGAAGCGCAAGTGGCAACATGAAACTTGCTCAGAAACGTTGCGATGCAGTAGCTAAGGTTCTCATGGAGAAATACAATGTTAAAGAAGAGAACATCAACAAGGTTGCTGAGGGTGATACAAACAATGTTTACCCAGTTATCTTCTTGAACCGTTGCGTAGTTATCAAATAAATTATTGAAAACTGAAATTCAAATGCCGGGGAGCAAAAGTTCTCCGGCATATTTTTTTTGTTAACTTGCAGAAAAAACATTGAACACGCTTTCAAACATAATTCATACGGATGCGCTACATTGCATAGCGTATTCTACGGATGCCAGCGCATACAGGGAAATGCCTTGTGCTGTTGCTTTCCCTCAGACCAAAGAACAGATAGTTGAACTCATTCACTATGCAAAGGAGCATGGCGCCTGTCTTATTCCGCGTGCAGGCGGCACTTCAATTGCAGGCCAGGTTGTTGGGAACGGCATAGTGGTTGATATAAGCAGACATTTCAATCACATTATTGAAATAAACGCCCGCGAAAAGTGGGTAAGAGTGGAGCCCGGCGTGGTCAGGGACGAGCTTAACATTGCCCTCAAGCCATACGGACTATTCTTCAGTCCTGAGACCTCCACAAGCAACCGGTGCTGCATTGGAGGAATGGTTGGCAACAATTCCTGCGGAACGCACTCTCTGGTTTACGGTTCCACGCGTCATCACGTTCTTCAGATAAAAGGCTTTCTTTCAGATGGCAGTCCATTCGATACATCACAACCAGGCCATGGCGAATTGGGAAAACGCATATATTCCCAGCTGGAAACCTGGAAATCAGATGAGGCCACGCGCAGACTCATTGCAGACAATTTCCCAGATGCCAGCCTGAAACGCCGCAGCTGCGGATATGCCATTGATGAGGCTGTTGACAGTCTGGACCTTTGCAAACTCATTTGTGGAAGTGAAGGAACCTTGTGTTTCATAACCGAAATCAAGCTTTCTCTTGACCCTATTCCATCTGATAATAACATGGTGGTATGCGCCCATTGTGATTCCTTGGAAAAGAGCTTTCTTGCTAATCTAGTTGCACTGCACCACAAGCCTGTTGCCGTGGAACTCATGGACGGGAAAATCCTGGAACTTGGCAAAGGAAATCCTGCGGCCGAAAGGAACAGATTCTTTGTTGAAGGAGAGCCGGCGGCCCTTATTATTGCGGAATTCAATCTGCTTGCAGATGATTGCGAAAGCGCGGGTGCTGATGGACTGAAAGGACGCACAGCAAGTGAAATCATTGAAGCACGCGCTGTAGCATTTGAGGAAGACTTGAAGAAAGAAGGTCTGGCATATACCTGTACCAGAGTTTATGGCAAGGATGTTTCAAGGGTGTGGGCTCTGAGAAAAGCAGGACTGGGCGTTCTGAGCGGAATGAAAGGCGATGCCAAACCTGTAGGCGTTATAGAAGACACTGCCGTAGCTCCAGAGCGCATGCCAGCATACATGGCGGATTTCAGGGAAATGCTCAAGCGTATTGGACTGGAGTGTGTATATTACGGACATATAAGCACCGGCGAACTGCACCTGCGTCCTATTCTCAATATGAAAACAGAGGAAGGCCGGTGCAAGTTCAGGGAAGTTGCAGAGGAAACTGCAAGACTTGTTCGAAAACATAAAGGAAGCCTGAGCGGTGAACATGGCGATGGCCGCCTTCGTGGAGAATTCATTCCGTTGATGTACGGCAGCGAGTGCTATCAACTTATGCGTGAAGTGAAGAAAACTTGGGACCCTTACGGAGTTTTTAATCTTGGCAAGATTACAGATACACCTTCAATGGACCAGTGGCTACGTTTTAATCCGGAGCAGGAATACGAGATTGAAAAACATATAGGCCGCAACAATACGTACTTCAACTGGAGGGCAGCATTCGATGAATGCAAGGTAGAAGGAGCAAGCGGAGTCAAATCACAGGCCCATGCTCTTATGTGCTCAATAGAACAATGCAATGGTGCAGCCGATTGCAGAAAAAGTTCATTGATAGGAGGAACACTTTGCCCTGCATTCAAGGTTTCCAAAGGTGATGAACTTCAAGCAACAAGAGCAAGAGCGAATGTCCTCAGGGAGATACTTACCCATGGATTGAACGGCAAAGTGCTGGAATCCAAGGAACTCAAACAAGTCCTTCTTTCATGCCTTGCCTGCAAAGGATGCAGGGGGGAATGCCCGTCAGGAGTTGATATCACGCGCATACGTGCGGAACTGCTTCAGCATATCTATAACAAGCGGGGCACGCCTTTACGTTCCTGGATGGTGGCAAGGATGCCTTCAATTGAAAGAATCGGTTCATATATACGTCCGGTATATAATTTTGCTGCATCATGGAAACCATCCGCTGCACTCATTAAGAAAATTGTTTCCTTCTCTCAATACAGGACCCTACCACAGATTCATCCTTGCAGACTCAAGATTTCAGCAAAGGAAGCCAGTGGTGGTAAAAAGGTATATTTTTTTCTTGACGAGTTTACCAAATATCATGAACCCGAACTTGCCCAATCATTCATTGATTTGCTTGAAAGACTCGGCTACAGCGTTGTTGTTCCTGACCTTTGCGAAAGCGCAAGGGCCGCAATTTCAAAAGGCTGTCTCAAACTGGCCAAAAGAATTGCAGTTAAGAACGTTAGCAAGGCACTTGAATTTGTAAGCGGCAATGCACCTCTTATTGGATTGGAACCATCCTGTATATTGACTTTCCGTGATGAATATCCTGATTTGGTTCCTCCACAAATGCGAGTCAAGGCCTTGGCCCTTGCTGAAAACTGCCTTCTTTACGATGAGTTCTTCATGAAAGAAGTTCAGGCAGGGAGGATTACTGCAAATCAGTTCAGTTCTCAGGCATGCGAAATCTGGCTTCACGGACATTGCCACCAGAAAGCCCTGGTGGGCATAGAAAAAACAGCGGCAATGCTAGGTCTGCTCAAAGGCGCAAAAGTAAACGTAATACCTGGCGGATGCTGTGGAATGGCAGGTTCGTTCGGATATGAGAAGGAAAATTACAGGGAGTACATAGCAATTGGCGAAATGGTTCTGTTCCCGGCTATAAGAAAAGCTGTAGCAGGAAAAACCGTTCCTATGTTCATAGCTGCGCCCGGGACTTCCTGCAGGCAGCAGATATACGATGGTACATCCATAAGAGCGGTGCATCCCATTGAAATCATGCTTGGAATGCTTAAATAAATTTCTCCATAGGTGTTTCGCATAAATGCGAAACTTATATTTTTAAAATTAGAACCATAATAGTAAATTTGTAGTTTAGATTGTAAATTCCTAAGAATGATGAAGCGTTCAGTAAAGCATTTTAGTTTTTTAATCCTTTTCGCCACAGCGGCAATTTCCGTATGCTCTTGCGTAACACCTGAAAAAGTCCTGTATCTCCAGGATATGGACCAGAACTCGCAGATTGAAATAGAGAATAAATACGAGGCCAAAGTAAGCCCTAACGACGAAATAAGAGTAATCATAAGCTGTCATGACGAGGAACTTTCCAAACCTTTCAATTTAGGCTACGGGGCGGGCGGAAACATGATGAACTACGGCTCCAACGGTTATATGGGTTATCTGGTTGATGTTTACGGAAACATACAGCTGCCAATATTGGGGGAGGTGCATGTAGGCGGAAAGACACGTTTGCAGATTCAGGAGGAAATAAAGCAGATGCTTGTTAGTGGCCGTTACATTGAAGACCCTTATGTTATGGTACGCTTCAACAATTACAAGATTTTCTTCCTGGGACCGGATGGCGGAAAATCCATTACAATACCTGAAGAACGCTGCACATTCCTTGAGGCTCTTGCCCTGGCCGGTGATTTGAGCCCATATACTATGAGAGACAAAATTGCGGTGCTCAGGGAGGTAGATGGAAAAATGACAATGCGTTACTTGGATCCGCGTGATTCAAAAGTCTTCAATGACCCTTATTACATGCTTCAGCAGAACGATATGATAATAACCAGGTCCATGGGGTCAACCTACTACAAGGAGAGCTTCAGCTACTGGGCTTCATGGGTATCTCTCATAGCTTCATTTGCATCCATAGTAACTGCAGTGATTGTACTGGCAAAATAATCAGGGAACAAACCGGAAATAATAAGAGAATAAAGGCATGAGCGAAAATACTGATATGTCATTCCTTGAGGAAGACAGCAGGAACAAGATTCACATTAAAGATATTCTGGCAATCATCCTTCACAATCTGCATTGGC
>JAZRWT010000272.1:0-13134 GCA_045599845.1 Candidatus Egerieisoma sp.
ATGCAGGCTAGATTGATTCACAACACATACGTATATTCAAACAAGGAGGGTGACTAAAAAGGCGCTCTCTTTTTTTCGCCAACTTAGAATCCGGGCAGGAAGCGGCGAACATGAAAAACACCTGTCCATACAAGTCCGCCAAGAATGCGCTGTGACAGCGGACACTTGGACAGGTCTCACCCAAATGTGCAGACCTGTCCATCAAAGCCCCGCAGGAATGCCCTCTGGCAATGTTTCCATGGACAGGTCTTTTTCGGGTAGCCTGACTATATACATGGGCTTGCACCAGAGCCAGTTGTATATTGCCATAAAGCAAGTGCCAGCGAAGGAAATGCCACCTGCTACGATTGCAGACACTCCCTCAATATAAAAGAAGCCGGCCAAAATCGCTTTTTGGTCGGCCCCTCTTGTTATTCCGCTAATAAGTTTATTACTGAAATTCTGCCAATTCCTCCTAAGAGTTATTTTGGGAGTATTTTGATATCGTGTATCTCCTTGCGGGCCTTTGCACTGAGGATGAAATACAGGACCGGAACCAGGATGAGCGGTACGGCGGCGGAGAGTATCTTTATGAAACCATCGTTCGGGTGGAACATGGCGTGACCTATCAAATAACCTCCGTAAACGATTATTGCCGATGCCACTATTATTGATATCACCACCTTTGCCTTAGGGAAAGCCCAATATGATACAATGATGGTGAGCAATGCAGCCAGCAGATATATGAGGAACAGGCCGCAGCATTGTCCTGCAAAGCTGCCGGAAAAGAAATCACTCAGGCCCGTAAGATATGTGCCGAGCCAGTATATTCCAAAGAAAACTCCTGCTGTAAGGAGAGGTGCAACTATCCATCTCCAAAAATTATTTGTCTGAGCCATAATTATAATGTCCTAAAATTTTCAAATATTTATCAAAGAAATTCTTTCTTGTCCGTATTTCAAGCAAAGCATTCAAAACCTGACCTGGGCGCTTATCATGAAATCTATGCCAGGCATTGCATAGAACTTCACGTTCTGATAGCTGGTGTTCAGGATATTCTTCAACTCCCCGCACAAAGTGCATTCATAATCGAACAGCTTGAACTCCCTTGCAAGCGAAAGGTCCAGGAGGGAATACCCCGGCAGACTGTCATAAATATCCGTGGTGGTACGGCTACCGGTATAGTTATACCCCAGAATCATATTCCACTTGCGATAGTCAATTCCAGCGGAGCAGTTCACAACATTGTACGGCTGATATGCCATCTGCTTTCCAACGGAAGGGTCAAGCGGAATATCCGACTCGAGTTTGCGCACATCGGTATATGAATAGTTCGCGCTGAATTTGAGCACGGTGTTTCCGTAGGTTCCAGTTGCTTTCACGCCGCTCTCCACCCCTTTTGTCCTGACCTTAGGAACATTCTTAGGTCTCCACACTTCGCCTGCTGGAAGCCAGCGTATCCAGTCCTTCACGTCTGTATTGAATACCGTAGCAAATGCATTCAAATTCCATGCCCCAACTATGAAGCCCAGATCAACACCGCCCTCGAATGTGGTTCCTTTCTCAGGTTTTAGGTAAGCGTTCACCCCTCCCCAGTATTTGTCGTTCATTGTTGGCACCTTTGTGCTCCTTGAAGCTGAAGCCCTGAATGCCAGCCAGTGCGTTGCCATCCATTTCATGTTCAGGACAGGCTGCACCGGAACACTGGTATTGGTAACGAATGTTCCTCTCAAGCCTCCACCGAACATAAGGCTTTGTACAGGCTTCCAGAAAACAAGCGCATAAATTTCGGAACGCCACTCATAGGTCCCGCTGTCATACCATTCCACTTCAGGCTTTATGTATTCAGCACGTCCTCCTGCCTTGAAATTCCACCCGGTCACTGAATACTCCAAACCGGCCGAAGCGGCAAAACGGTTTGCAGCAATCACATCATTCTCATACAGCTCGTAATCCCTGTTGAATGACAGGGAGGCATTGTACTTCAAACCCGCCCCTTCATTCCGTGCATGGCCGGCCTGATGGGTGAAGCTGAGTATGGCTTTTGTGTTGCGGTCCAGAATATCATGCCAAAGTGCCGGACTGCTGTTGCTTGCCACCGAAGGCTGCACCTGACGATTGAAATTCAAATGAATGAAATTGAATGAAAGCACTGATGCCTCATCCTTGAATTTATGAGCCACTTGCTGATACACACCCCAATTGGCAAATTGGGAATTGTGCTGCCTTTCACTTGGCTCTCCAGGTTTTGAATTGTTCTTGAAACTGAAGGCATTGTTGGAGAAATTCCAATATGCTGAAGTCCTGCCAGAGTTCCGGCATGAAGCATATTTTGCTGTAACTCCGGTGAAGAAGCTTTCATAGCTGCCTCCCTTTACGGTAATGTCTCCTGAAAAGAGAAATTCACCATCGGCATGGTTCGCAAAGACAGGTGATGAAGCCAACTGAATGCTGCCGCCTATGCTTCCGTTTCCATAAAGTGCACTGCCACCGCCAAGATGAAGGCTCAGATTGTCAAAGAAATACAAAGGTATGTGACTCAAATCGGCCTGTCCCATGGTGGGCATGGAAAAAGACTCGCCGTTCCAGTCAACCGATGTATGGGAGGAAGAGGTTCCGCGCACTGAAATATATGAATTCATCCCTCGCCCGTACTCTTTTATATAAAGCGACGTTTCCTTCTGCAGAACATCTCCCAGCGAATTCAGCGAGGATATCTGAGGAAGCTCCAGACTCTGTACGTGAAGGCCCGGGCTGAATTTGCTGTTCGTTTCCAGATGTTTTGCCGAGCCGCTTACCACCACTTTTGAAAGAGTATCGGCATCGGTGGCGGAACTGTTTTGAAAAAACCTGGCATTAATGGGAACCTGCGCCCGAAGATGCCCGCCGCACAAAAGGGCGGCTGACAATAATATGAAACTGACTGTACGCAGATTCGCTTTCATGCGGGACGGAACGATTTTCAAATCAGAGTTTCGAGCCGTAGCACAGATCTCCGGCATCGCCTATGCCAGGGACTACGTAAGACTTGTTGGTAAGTTCCTCATCTATGGCAGCCGTCCAAAGGGTGACCTTCTTGTGAGGAAGCGTTTTTGACAGATACTCAGCCGCACTTCTGCTGGCAATAGGGCATACGAAATGTGTGTGGACAGGCTCTCCGTGAGTGAGAAGACGCTCGTACGCCTTGAGCAGTGAAGCGCCTGTTGCAAGCAACGTATCGGCCAGAATAAGAACCTTGCCTTCCAATGAAGGAGACGTTACATATTCTATTCTTATCTCGAATTCGTTGCCCTTGCCATATTTCCTGTATGCTGTTACGAAAGCGCCCTCGGCATCGTCGAAAACATTCATTATTCCATTGTGCAAAGGAAGCCCTGCTCGAAGTATGGTTGCAACAACAATTTTGTCCGCAGGCACATTGCACTGAGCTATCCCAAGAGGTGTGGTTACATCTATCGTTTTGTAATTCAATGTCTTGCTTATTTCAGAAGCAAAAAAACCACCAATTCTCTCAAGGTTCATTCTGAATTTCCCCGGATCTTTCTGTATCTGCCTGTCTCTCAACTGGCTCAAATACTGTCCCAGAATCGTATTCTGGGTGGAATAATCAATAGTTTTCATATATTAAAGTTGCTTTCTTAAGCGTGCAATAGGTATGCCAAGCTGTTCCCTGTATTTTGCAATGGTCCTGCGGGCAACCTTGCACCCCTTCTTGTCCAGAATTTCTGCGAGTTCATCGTCTGTGAGAGGCTTGTCCTTGTTCTCAGAGTCCACGCTGTCCTGGAGTATCTTCTTTATTTCCCTTGTGGAAACCTCCTCCCCGCTGTTGTTTGTAAGACCCTCTGAAAAGAAATACTTCAAAGGGAAGATGCCAAAATTTGTTTGGATGTACTTGCTGTTAACAACTCTTGAAATGGTTGAAATGTCAAATCCTGTCCTGTCCGCTATATTCTTGAGCACCATTGGCTTGAGTTTTGCCTCATCACCTTCCAGCATGAATTCATGCTGGTAATCCACTATGGCGTCTATGGTCTTCTGCAACGTGTTCTGTCTTTGTTTTATGGCTTCTATGAACCATTTTGCGGAATCCAGCTTGCGCTTAACGAAAGATGCCGCCTCCTTGTCTGCGTTCGACATAGGGCCGCGCGCCTGTTCCAGGTAATTCTTATATCTTTTGCTCACCCTGAGTTCCGGAATATTGAATTTCGGCATTGTGGCCGTAAGCACTCCTTCATTCTCCTCAAGAATGAAATCAGGAACCACCTGCTGTGACTGGTCATTGTACGAATCGTCAAGCTGACCTCCCGGCCGTGGATTCAATTTCAATATCTGCTCTATTGCTTTCTTCAAATCGTCCTGGGATATTCCCATCTTGGAGCATATCCTGTCATAATGCTTCTTGGTGAACAAATCGAAATAATCATACAGCACATCAAGGGCCAGCTGCTTGTATTTCAAGCCCTGAGCATCTCTGAGTTCCTCAGCTTTCGTATTTTCCAGACTGATTTTTGATTCAAGCTGCAAAGTGAGGCATTCCTGCAATGACCTTGCTCCTATTCCGGCCGGCTCGAACTGCTGTATTATTTCAAGCAGAGATTCAAGTTCCTCTTCCGTTGTCTCCATCCCAAGCCTGAAACTAATGTCATCGGCAAGTGAACTGAGGTCCCTTCTCAAATATCCGCTGGAGTCAAGACTGCCTATTATGAAAAAAGCCAGCTTCTTCCTGCGTTCATCAAGACTTGTGAATCCAAGCTGCCGCTGCAATGACTGCTGGAAACTTTCCTTCACTGAAAAAGTATTGTACTGCGGCTGCTCATCCTTGCCGCGATTGTTCACATAAAGTTTATACGAAGGTATTTCGTCTTCTGAAGAATAAGCACTCAACGATACGGCTTGCCTGTTGTCCTCCTCCGGTCCCTCATCCTCCTCCTTTTCCACAGGCTGGTCATCAAGCACAGGATTATCCTCCAGCTCCTTACGTATTCTGGCTTCCATTTCAAGAGTAGTAGCCTCCAGAAGCTTTATGGTCTGAATCTGAAGCGGAGACAACTTTGCCGCAAGTTTGAGTCTCAAATCCTGTTTTAAATCCATAATCCGCTTGAAAAACTATTTTATTGCGGGAAAATCCATTTCCCTCTCCTTAAGTATATACGCATCCTTGAAAACAAGTTTTATCTCTTCCAGAGCCTTCAAGGCATCGGAATGGGTGCGATAATTACCTACAGCAACCTTGAAATGCGGGTTCGGATAGGTCCTGTACACAGGCACTCCAGGGAAGTTCTCCTTGAATTTCTCCTCCACCATGGCGGACTCCCTCCTTGCACTCTGCCTGTTGCTGAAATATATTCTTATCCTGTACCCCGATAGTTTCCTGGAACCGGTGAGCGTCCTGTGTCCGTTCAGCGCAGCAGCAACCGAAGCGCTCTGATTCACCTTTATGCCCTGGTCCGAATTTTCCAGCATTTGAACTATATCGGTACCAAGCATCGTGGAATCCATCACGTATAAAGCCTGAGGAACGATTTCAAGCGTATCAGGCTGTTCCTGCGCGCAAAGCTTTCCGCAAACCAAGCACAGGATTACAATTAACGCGGCAGGTGAAAAAAACTTAATTCCTTTCATCGGTATCAACAACTCAATTTTTGCAAGTGTTTAATTAATTTTTCAAGAACTTTCGTGTCCTGCGGCAACTGAGTCAGCAACTCAAGTATCGCAAGCAGTTAATTTATTTTATAAAGAACTTACGGGAGGCTTGCGGAACCTTGATCAATAATTGAACACAAGCGTCTTTTTAATATCCGGATGCAAAGAGTTGGCCACAGGGCAAGTGCGGGCCGCAGCTTCTATCACTCTCCTCTGCTGAGCGGTGAACTCCCTGTCCTTAGGGAAATTGAAAACAATCTTTATCTCAATTATCCTTCTTGGGTTCGTGCCCATTATCTTTTCTGTTTCAAGAGTCGTGCCAACAATATTGTATCCGTAAGTTTCCGCACTGATTCCCATTATTGTAAGCATGCATGCTCCAAGCGCAGTGGCTACCAGGTCCGTTGGAGAGAATGATTCTCCTTTGCCGTGATTGTCAAGCGGAGCATCGCAAACCAGTTTTGTGCCTGACTGTTCGTGTACTGCCTCCGTTCTGAGATTTCCCAGATATCTGCTGATCATTTTTGTCATAGTCCCAATATTTTAGTAAACTGTCCTATTTCAAGGACTTTAATTTTTCCCTAATAAGTTCCAATGGATTTACAAGTTCGTCTGAAGGAGGAGCCGGCACAACGTGGCCGAACAGAGTTGCACTCGTACAACGTTCAATCTCAACCCAGAGATACTTTCCAATATGATTGTCCGGTGAAGGAGAATCAAAAACAACAGCCTTGTTCTGCCCGTTCCTTCCCATAAGCTGTGTATCGGACCGCTTGGAATGCCCCTCTACCAGCACCTTGTATGTCTGACCCACGCATTTTTCGTTGCTTCTTAATGAAAGGGTATTCTGCAAGGCGATTATCTGATTGAGCCTGCGGGTCTTCTCCTCAAGAGGAACGTCATCCTCAAAATGACGGTCTGCATAGGTGTTAGGCCGCATTGAATACTGGAACATGAAAGCACTGTCGAAACCAACCTCCTTCATAAGTGAAAGAGTTTCCATATGCTCTTCTTCTGTTTCAGAACAGAAACCTGCGATTATATCGGTCCCTATAGCGCAATCGGGAATTATCCTCCTTATCTCGGAAATTCTTTCAAGATACTTCTCCCTTGTATATTTTCTGTTCATCTTTTCCAGAATTCTGTTGCTGCCGCTCTGAACAGGCAGATGAATGTAATTGCAGATGTTATGGTACATTGCCATTGTGTACAGCACGCCATTGCTCATATCCTTTGGATGCGATGTGGAAAAACGCACCCTCAACTCAGGGTCTATTATTGCAACAAGCTCCAGCAGCTGGGCAAAATTCACACTGTTGTCCTCATCCTCAGGATCCGTCCATTTGTACGAATCAACGTTCTGCCCGAGCAGGCATACCTCTCTGTATCCAGCCTCAAACAATGCAGTGGCCTCACGTACAATGGATTGAGGATCCCTGCTTCTTTCAGCACCCCTTGTATAGGGCACTACACAGTATGAACACATATTGTTGCATCCGCGCATTATAGAAATGAAAGCGCTCACGCCATTGCTGTCCAAACGTACAGGGTTTATATCTGAATATGTCTCCACTTTTGACAGCTGAGTTTCAGCAAGCTTTCCTTCACCCTGACTTTTCCTGCCGGCATCCAGCACCGTATTGATAGTCAGAAGCATCTGTGGAAGTTTACGGTAGGAATCCGGACCCGCCACAAGACTCACCGCCGGATGCTCCAGCAACTTCTCCTTGAGTCTCTGGGCCATGCAACCCAACACAGCTACAAGAACCCTTTTCGCAGCCTTCTTTTTTATCTGAAGAAAAACGTCAAGCCTTCCCCATATCCTCTGCTCGGCGTTGTCCCTTATGGAACACGTATTCACAAGTATGAGGTCTGCGTCCTCCATGCGTGCACAAAGTGAATATCCGCAATTCTGAAGAATTGACAGAACTACTTCACTATCATTCACGTTCATCTGACAGCCGTATGTTTCTATGAACAGCTGTTTTGCTTGAGGATTGTATTCAGGCCTCACGGATTTACAATTTTTCTCGCTCATAACACGCAAATATACTAAAATCCGCAATTTTTCTCAATATTCACTACAATCAGGTACGAATTTTGAAGCAAAATTATATACTCAAGTTTCGCATGCCCTCGTAAGTTCTTGAAATGGATTAAATTAAATGCTTGCGAAACTTGAGTTGTATATATGAAACGTACTTTAATACTCATAGCTATTGCATTGCTTGCAACTTTTTCTTCATGCGGAGGAATAAGGAAAGTATCCGTTGGCAAAGTCCAATATCAGGGAGTTCAATTGAAATCCTTCACCAGCGCCACGCTTAATGTAGGCCTTGAAGTCAACAACCCAACAAAGAAAACCATATACATCACCAGCCTGGAAGGACAGATTTGCAAGGACCAGAATGCAATTGCCGAATTCAATCTTGAAAAGGAAATTGCCATTGAACCAGGACACACAGGATTCGTAACCATTCCTCTTGATACACGTATAGTAAGTCTAGCCGCCTTGTATGACCTGCCTATAGATCAGCTTCTGAACAAGGGTTTCAGCCTTGACTTCAACGACAAAGACAAAGAAGCGCTGAACTCAATTTTGAAAGACCTTACCATGCCAACAAAAGTTAGCGTGGAATTCGGCGGCATGCACAAGACAAAACGCATAGCCAACCTCCTTGAATATCTGCATTAGCCAACTTCATTCATATCCTTGCTATCAATCTGCCAGAAGGCCGTTGTCAAGAAAACTGTAATGGTCTCTCGAGCATATTATTATGTGGTCAAGCAGACTTATGTCACATGCAGCCGCGGCCTGCACCAGCTTCTTTGTCTGTGTGATGTCCGCTTCTCCCGGTGAGGCAACACCTGATGGATGATTGTGAACAATTATAAAGGCCGATGCAAGATTGGCCAGTGCCTTGTGAAGCACAATCTTGGGATCAACAACGGTGGAGGCTACTCCTCCAATTGAAATTTTCTCCTTGTGAATCAGTCTGTGCCTTCTGTTCAGGAACAAAACCCAGCATTCTTCATGCTTGAGATTGCCTATCAAGGGCTTCATCAATGATACAACATCATCCGATGATGAAAAGACAGGTTTTTCCTCTGAAGAGTCCCCGTCCGCCCTTCTTGCCATTTCAAAGGCCGCCAGCAAGCTTGAGGCTTTTTCCTGTCCTATACCTTTGAACGCCATAAGCTGCCCAGGCTCCATTCCCCGCAGCACGGCAAACGAGTTTCCGCACTCGCTCAGGATTCTGCGGCTCATATCTATTACGTTCTCCTTTTTCATACCGCTGCGTAGCAGAACGGCCAGCAGTTCCGCATTGCTCAACGAAGCCACTCCTGTATTGAAAATTTTCTCCCTTGGACGTTCATCCTGCTCCATGTCCGCAATCATGAACCTTTTCACCTGCGCTTCTTCCAGCTTTCCGGCAAAGCATTCCTTGAATTTCTTCACTATTCCCATTTCACATATTCCGCCGGGTATCATTATTATTCACAGAACCGTGCGCTACCCTGCGAACCCTTTTTATTCGCACAGCCCTGCATTATGTTTCCTTCCAGGCAGATGGTAGCCAAACTGTCATTCCAATTCCACAAGTAATAAAAAAATTCCCCGCAAAATTGAATTTTGTGGGGAATCTAACTTGTAAAGACTTAAACCTGGATTTACTGCAGAGTGTTTACATAAACTGCTATTCCACTTTTAAGATTGGCTGCCTTATTCTTGTGAATAATGTTTGTCTTTGCCAATTTATCAAGCATTGCATATACCTTTGGAAGGAGTGCCAATGCCGCTGTTTTGTCTGTTGTGTTGCGCAATGCCTTGATTGCATTACGTGTGGTCTTTACGTAGTACCTGTTGTGCAGCCTTCGCGTATTGTTCTGTCTTGTACGCTTATCTGCTGATGCATGATTTGCCATTGTTATTATCTTTTTTATTTTTTTCTTTTGTAGTGGGTAGGGGAATCGAACCCCTATTGCAAGAATGAAAATCTTGAGTCCTAGCCTTTAGACGAACCCACCATAGGACTGCAAAAAGGATTGCAAAAGTAATAAAAATATTTAATCCTGCAAAAATATTTAAATATTTATATTATTTCTTGAAATCTTCTTCCCATTCAAAGGAATAGAGTATAGCCTCCAGCTGCCTCAGATAGTTGCGTTTGTCATATTTAGGTGCATACACGAACCCCTCCAGCACTATGAGGCTCTGCCCATCCTTGTCATAGAAGATATGCTGGACAAAAGGCCCGCCCATGAAATCGTTCTGAACCTCCCAGAGACCGCGCAGTTCGCCAAAGTCCTTTTCCTTGTATTTCATCCATTTCAAAACCGGAGTCTGTTCCTCCCCCTGGGCGGTGGTCATGTAACTTCCCTCGAACATACCGGGAACGTTGCGTTCCATCACTGCATTTCTTGCCGCCACAAGCATATCAAGAGTAATGTCCGGAGCCTTGCCGTTGCTATGCAGAAGCAAATCTGAAATATCTATCCTGTATGCAAAGAATCCCTGGTTCGTATATGTTGTCTCGTATGAAATCCAGATGAAATCATTTGTGATTTTCTTTAGCGAATATCCTGTTGGAAAATAAGGGGAGCCGCCCAGCATCTGTGTAACGGTATTCCTCAGGCTGGCCTCCTCATAACGTTTTGAACTGCGTATGATTCTGTTCCTCTCCGCATGCTCTATTGCATTGAAAATGGTCTCGCTCTTTTCCTTTATGAGGGCAATGGCCTCGTCGTCCGTTTTTGCACTTATGCTCACAATGATTTGAGGTGTTGACCATACGTCCTGCCTGAGCGCCACTTTTGCGGCTTCAACCGAAGCGCCAATCTTTATAATGACAATATTCCTGTGAGTCTTGAAAATATCGGTGAAAGTATTGTCCGGAACGTTTATCAAATCAAAAGAGGCCTCTTTCTGAGGAAGAAGCGGATAATCAGCCGCAAGAACATCCCTGATAGCAACTCCAACATCACCTTCCCACCAGCCTTTTCCACATACAACAATAACTTCACCGGCCTTTCCGCTGGCCTGGCGCAAAAGTGTTGATGCATCATTCGAACAAGATTCAAGGAACAGGGAAAATACAACAGCCAAGGAAACGGCTATGGCTTTCAAAAAATTTTTCATACTGTCATTCAATGTAAAAATGAATCCGTTGCTCTCAAAAACCGTGCAGAAACCTATTTGAACAAACGGAAAATATCGTTCCCGAATGCGAATATCATAAGCAGTATGAGGAAAACCATTCCTATGGTCTGTGCAACTTCAAGGAATTTGTCAGACGGTTTTCGTCCGCTTATCATTTCGTAAAGAGTGAACAGGATGTGTCCTCCATCCAGGGCCGGAATAGGCAGGATATTCATGACCGCCAGTATTATTGAAAGGAATGCACAGATGTTCCAGAAGAAATACCAGTTCCAGCTTCCAGGGAAGAGCGAGCCTATTGCTATGAAACTGCCAACTGACTTGTATGCCCCGGTCTGAGGCTTGACAATGAGGTTGAGCTCTTTCCAGTAATTCGATACTGTTGTGATAGCTTTGTTGAATCCGGCAGGAACACACTCCACCACATTATAGCTGCGCTCGGTTATCTTGAAGAAATCTCCCAGATTACCATTTGCATAAATACCCAGCCTTCCCAGGCTGTCCGTGCTCGCCTCTATGCACAATATTCCACTGGCGATAGTATCAGAAACAGGGCTGACTGCGTTCCTTTGAACCCTTACAAGAACCTTTGAGTTCGGACGGGCCTGCAGGTATCCGGCGACTTCACTGTAGTAAGGTATTTCAGTGCTGTCTATCCCAACTATCCTGTCTCCATGCAGGAAACCGGCGGCAACGTTCAAGGAAGAAGCGTCAACTGAATCTATTACAAAAGGAATTCCATAGTCGAAGAGCCTTCCCCCGTTCAGCATGGCCGGCATGAACACAGGGTCTATATGAATAGTGAGTTCATTTCCGTTCCTGAGCACCTGCACTTCCTTTGCCTGCTTCCTTATTATCATTGGATGAATCTGGTTGAAATCATCTATAGTCTCCCCATCAACTGAAAGAATATGGTCACCGTTCCTGAAACCTATGTCGTATGCCACATCATTCACAACAACACCTGTGGTAACGTCTTCGTTCTTTATGTATGAATCACCCCATGAATACAGGAGGGCCGAATACAGGATTATTGCAAGAATGAGGTTGAAGAAAACGCCGCCGAACAGAACGAAGAATCTCTGCCAGGCAGGTTTTGCCCTGAACTCCCAAGGCTGGGGTTCATTCTTCAAGGCCTCCTTGTCCATGCTTTCATCTATCATCCCGGCTATCTTGCAATATCCGCCAAGAGGCAGCCAGCCTATGCCGTACTCCGTATCCGAATTCTTTGGCTTGTACTTAACAACCGAGAACCATGGATCGAAGAAAAGATAGAACTTGTCCACTTTCATTCCAAAAAGTTTTGCAAAGAGAAAATGGCCGAACTCGTGAACCAGCACAAGAAGGCTCAGAGCCATTATCAGTTGCAGTATTTTCATCAAAACTTCCATATCAGTATATTGTTTCGCAAGTGTTTGAATATTATTTCCAAAAAATTATGCCACTCTTCAGGAGAGGTACTTCTTCAGCATAATGGAAGCTATGCGCCGTGCGACTTCATTTGTCCTGAAAATTTCTTCAAGAGTTGGATTGCCCACAAATTCAGCCGCAGCCATTGTGTCTTCTATTATGTGAGGAATGGCACCGAACTTTATTTCTCCTTGCAAAAATGCGGCCACGGCCACTTCGTTGGCAGCATTCATGGTGCAAGGCATGCTGCCACCCTTTTCCTGAGCGGAATATGCCAGCTCCAAAGCAGGGAACCTGTTCAGATCAGGTTTGAAAAAACTCAGCTGGGCCAGTTCGGGAAAACTTATTCGTCTGGTGTCCAATGAAGCCCGGCAAGGATAGGTAAGCGCATATTGTATTGGCACGCGCATATCCGGAAAGCCCATCTGAGCCTTCAGGCAACCATCCTTGAACTGAACCATCGAGTGTATTATTGACTGAGGATGTACTACTACCTCTATGTCCTTCACAGGTATATTGAACAACCAGCTGGCCTCCATGATTTCAAGGCCCTTGTTAAGCATGCTGGCAGAATCAACGGTAACCTTTGCGCCCATGCTCCAGTTAGGATGCTTGAGGGCCTGGGCGGCACACGCATTCTCTATATCGGCGCTTTCCCAGGTTCTGAACGGCCCTCCGGAAGCTGTAAGAACAAGTTTTTCTATACAATTCTCCTTTGTGGAATATGAATACGGAGGACACCAGCTTGCCTGCGTTTCTCCTTTCAGGCATTGGAATATGGCCGAATGCTCGGAATCAACTGGAATTATAGGGGCATTGTGTTCCACAGACAGGGCTGTAACTATACTTCCGGCAGCAACAAGCGTTTCTTTGTTGGCTAAAGCAACGCACCTGCCTGATTTCAAGGCACTTATTGTTGATTCAAGTCCGCTGAATCCCACCAT
>JAZRWT010000273.1:0-3717 GCA_045599845.1 Candidatus Egerieisoma sp.
GGCCAGGAACATCTTGTGGGCCGTGGCGGCATCATACGCAAAATGATTGAATCCGGGCATCTTTCCAGTTTCATACTCTGGGGTCCTCCTGGTGTTGGCAAAACAACCTTGGCTCAGATAATTGCGCATACTCTTGATCTTCCGTTCTATACTTTGTCGGCTGTGAGTTCAGGTGTCAAGGACGTCCGTGAAATTATTGACAAATGCAGGAAAAGCAATTTGTTCAATACAAACAAGGCAGTTTTGTTCATAGATGAAATTCACCGGTTCAGCAAGTCACAGCAGGATGCCTTGCTAGGTGCTGTTGAGGACGGAACGTTCACTCTTATTGGCGCTACAACGGAAAATCCTAGTTTTGAGGTCATTACTCCCCTATTGAGCCGAGCTCAGGTATATGTTCTCAAGGAATTAAGTGCAGATAATCTTAAATCATTGGCTGACAAGGCATTGACCAAGGATCAGTATCTCAGGAAGTTCAACATGGTAATCAAGGATTATGAGCTTTTGCTGCGCTTTTCAGGAGGCGATGCTCGTAAATTGCTTAATATCATTGATTTGATAGTTGCATCAACACCAGCTCACAAACTGCCGCTCAAGCAAGACAGTTTCAGTTCATCAATTGATTCTTCCGAGGAAACGGTAACCGTCAAAAATGGAAATAATTGCTTGGAAATCACCAACTCCTTGGTTGAAAGTATTTTGCAGAAGAACATAGCCACTTATGACAAGAACGGTGAGCAGCATTACGATATAATTTCCGCTTTTATCAAGAGCATGCGGGGTTCAGATCCGAACGGTGCAGTTTACTGGCTCGCCCGTATGATTGAAGGCGGTGAAGACCCTCTTTTCATTGCTCGCAGGATGGTAATTCTTGCCAGCGAAGACATAGGACTTGCCAACCCCAATGCCCTCCTGCTGGCAAATGCCTGTTTTCAGACCGTGCAGAACATTGGAATGCCTGAAGGCCGCATCCCGCTCTCAGAAACCGCAATTTATCTAGCCACCTCTCCTAAAAGCAACAGCGCCTACATGGCGATAGATACAGCACTTGCAGCTGTCAGAAAGGAAGGAGCGCAGCCTGTCCCTTTGCATTTGCGTAATGCTCCTACAAAACTTATGGAGGAGCTTGGATACGCCAGGGATTACAAGTATGCACATGCCTTTGAAGGCAATTTCGTTGATCAGGAGTTTCTGCCAGACAAGTTGAAATGTACAAAGTTCTACGAACCAGGCAATAATGCCAAGGAAAAGCAGATAGAGCTGCGTATGCAGCAATTGTGGCCTAAATACAAATATTGAAAAAGTACCACTTTACTGTATTTTTTTACCATTTTTGGCATATTATTGTTACTTTTGCTGCGCAATTCAATCAAGGCATCAATGTGTTGTTTTGCAATTTTAAAAGACATAATATGCTCCAAATCCCAAATCTGAAAGATTACGGCAACAATATGTTTTTTCTCCTTGCCGGTCCTTGTGTCATAGAAGGAGAGGAAATTACTTTCTCAATTGCCAGAAGACTTAAGGAAATTACTTCCAGATTACAGATTCCATTCATTTTCAAGGCTTCGTACAGAAAGGCCAACCGCTCCAGACGTGATTCTTTCACCGGCATAGGTGACAAGGAAGGATTGGAAATTCTCAAAAGAATCAGAGAAGAACTCCAGATACCTGTTGTAACTGACATCCATTCCGCCCCGGAGGCCGCTCAGGCTGCAGAGTACGGAATAGATGTACTTCAGATTCCTGCATTCCTTTGCAGGCAGACCGATTTGCTTGAGGCTGCAGCGGTCACGGGAAAATACGTAAATATCAAGAAAGGTCAGTTCCTCTCCCCTGCTGCCATGAAGTTTGCTGCAGAAAAAGTTGCTGCAAGCAATCCAAACATCATGCTCACTGAGCGTGGCAGTCAGTTCGGTTATTATGACCTTGTTGTTGACTATCGCGGGATACCTCAGATGCAGTCATTCGGATATCCTGTTGTGCTTGACATAACACATTCACTTCAGCAGCCGAACACAAGCAGCGGAGTCACCGGAGGACTTCCACAACTGATTTCCACAGTTGCAAAAGCCGGAATAGCCGCCGGAGCAGACGGTATTTTCATGGAAACCCATCCGAATCCTGCCCAGGCCAAGTCAGACGGTGCCAATATGCTGCAGCTCGATAAAGTGGAAGAACTTCTGGTTTCACTCATTAAAATACGCAATGCCGTGATTTGACGGCGGAACTTCAAGTCTTCTGAAACCATCACCGTAGAGAAAAAATATAAAAGTTTAAATTATATAAATATGAATCTTTCATCAGATTTTTCAAGAAGGTATGAAAAGGCCCCTGTTACCATATTCACAGATCAGCTCGAACCTTCTCGTGTTATTGTAGACGACATAATCCAGGAGGCCTATACGAAAGCCAAGGTAGGAAAGAAACTCGTTCTTGCCCTCTCTGCTTCATCAGGATGTGTTCAGGTTTATGAGGACTTGGTAAAGGCGTACAAGGCTGGCAGGCTCAGTTTCAAGAACATTGAAGTGTTCACAATGGATGAGTATTATCCTCTTGACCGAAACGAATTGCAGAGCCATTATCGTTTCTTCAAGGAGTATCTTTTTGATTTGGTTGACATACCTGCAGAAAACATACATTGCATCTATTCTGAGAAAATGGATGATGTTGATGCTTATTGCACTGGCTATGAAGAGGAAATACATAAAGCCGGTGGCATTGATATGGTCATTACAACTGGAATGGCCATGAACGAGCCTGGTTCCCCATACAACTCACGTACAAGACAGATTACCTTGAACCATACAACCAGAGTTGCCGCTGCTTCTGATTTCTTTGCAACGGAGAATGTTCCTTATCATGCTATAACAATGGGCATTGGAACAATTCTGAGCGCTCAGAAGATATATTTCATGGCTTGGGGCGAGGGCAAGGCTTCAATGATAAAGAAACTTGTTGAAGGAGAAGTGACTGACCAGATGCCATCATCATACCTGCAGACACACAAGAATCTTAACATTTTCATTGATGAGGCCGCTTCAGTTTCTCTTACCAGGATAGATACTCCTTGGCTTACAGGAAAATGTGAGTGGACAGACTATCTTACCAGAAAGGCTGTTTTCTGGCTTTGCAAGAAACTTGGCAAACCTATCCTCAAGCTCACAGACAGGGACTACAACGATAATGGAATGAGCGAACTGATCACCCAGCGCGGTGTTGTTGCAAGCGAAATCAATATTAAGGTTTTCAATGATTTGCAGCACACAATAAGCGGATGGCCTGGTGGCAAGCCAAATGCAGACGATACAACAAGACCTGTGAAATCAACACCTTTCCCTAAGAGAATTATCGTTTTCTCTCCACATCCGGACGATGACGTAATTTCCATGGGCGGCACAGTAGCACGTCTTTCTTCCCAGGGTCACGAGCTTCACATGGCTTACGAGGTCTCAGGCAACATTGCAGTATTTGACCACGACGTTGTAAGATACCTTGATTTCATCCGTGAGAGCTGTGATATTTATGGTTATGACGTAAATAAGGCTGAGGCTGTTTACGAAGAGGTTAAGAAAGAACTTAAAAAGAAACATCCGGGCGAAGCCGATCCTATGGACGTACGCCATATCAAGACAGTTATCAGAAGAGGCGAGGCAAGAGCGGCATGCAGATATCTTGGCATACCTGAAGAAAGGGTTCACTTCCTTGAACTTCCGT